>QWJF01000006.1 GCA_009391835.1 Chloroflexota bacterium
CTGCAACACAGTAACCTGCCCGCCTTAAATAAAAAGGGCCCGCACTTGCGGGCCCTTTTTGCTTCTTTCCTGCTTAAGGCAGCCCCAATTCCCCCGCCTCAATCCCCAGCCCCGCCAACAGATTGCGGATCGTAGTCCAGTGCACCCGCTCCCAGGCCGCCGGGCTGGCATTCGCGTTGTGTGGTGCCAGTAGTACGTTATCCATCTCCAGCAGCGGGCTATCCTTCGGCAATGGCTCCGCCTCGAAAACATCCAGCCCCGCGCCGCCCACCTGCCCTGAGCGCAATCCCGCCACCAGCGCGGCCTCATCAATCAGCGATCCGCGCGCCGTGTTCACCACTACCGCGCCCGGTTTGAGCATCCCGATTGTTTCCGCGTTCAGGATGTGCCGGCTCCTGGGATTCAAATCGCAGTTCAAGCTCACAAAATCCGCCTGGCCCAGCAAGGCCTCCAGCTCCAGCATTTCTACCCCCACCTCATCAATAAAATCCTGCCCGATCTCCACGATATCCGTGCCCAGCAGCCGCGCCCCGAAAGATCGCGCCCGCCGCAGCACCGCCTTACCAATCGCTCCCACCCCCACCACGCCCAGCGTGCTTTCCGCCAGTGAGCGCCCCGGCAGCTTCTCCCACTCTCCTGACTTTAATTTGTCATCCAGCCAGGGCGTCTGCCGCGCAAAAGCCAGCACATACGCCATCACCGAATCCGCCACCGCTTCAGTAAATGCGCCCGGCGTGTAGCGTACCGCAATTCCCAGTTCTTTCGCCGCCGTCTGGTCAATCGAATCGATCCCGGTCCCCCATTTCGAGATCACCTTAAGCCGCGGCGCGCAGGCTGCCAGTACCTCAGCTGTGAAGCGGTCATCCCCGCAAATCGCCCCGTCGAACTGCCCGGCGTAGGCCATCAGTGCCTCAGCCTCCATGCGCTCGTTCACCTCGGGCAGGATCAACTCGATATCGTGCTTGGCAAAAATTGGGCGGAAGCGCTCCACGCTGGGCAGCATGTAAGGCGCCGAAAGCAAAACGGCCTTATTCATTGAGCAGGCGTTGCCGCATCAGAAAATCGGCAATTTGAAAATCCAGTTCTTCGTCAATATCCCAGGCTTCCTCCGCCGGGATCGGGAACATCATTGGGTGCTTCCCCAGCCGGTGGCCGCCCGCCGCTAGCGTCTCCCCGCTGAATAGGTAGATGCACGAATTTTCCTCGAACACGGGGGGCAGGTCCTGGGTGCGCAGCAGTTCAGCGGGATTGTGGTTCAGCGGCTTGCCAGCGCTATCATACAGTCGCGTATGCTGCGCCGTCACGCTGAAGAGCGAGTCCTTCTCGGGGTACGATCCAAGAAAAGCGGCAATCGCCGCGCTCAAGGTCTCCGGCCTCAACAGCGGGTTTGTGCTGTGGGTCTGCAAATAGAAATCCGCCGCCACCTGTTTTGTGTCGTGCAGCAGGATCTCATTCATCGGTATATCCCCGCCTCGCAAGGCCACCGGTCGGTCAATCACCACCACCTCGGGGAAATACGCCTTCAGACCCTTCTTAATCGGCCGGCTGTCGGTATCCACCACAATTTCGGCTATCTCCGGGCAGATCCGCAGCGTCCGCAAAATATGGTGGAAGAGCGGCGCATCCGCCAGCTCGCGCATATTCTTGGCCTTCACCCGCTCCGAGTGATGGCGCATCGGCACCAAGGCCACGATCCTTGGCTTGTCAGTCACCACTGCCATGCTCCGTTCCTGCGACCATATCAAGCAAAACACTGGTGCCGCCGGGTCCCAGGGCCACGATCCTTGGCTTGTCAGTCGCCACTACCATGCTCCGTTTCTGCGACCATGTCAAGCAAAACACTGGTGCCGCTGGGACTCAGGGCCACGATCCGCGCTTTATCGGCCATCATCCATCACTTCCGTCAACTCCCGGCGCACTTTTTTTGAGGAAGGCGGCGGGGCCAGCTCGCCCGGCGAATAATACAGCGCTTCTTTCAACGCCGGGGTCAGCTCGCCCCGCTCGTGGTATCCCCGATAGGTGCCCCAATATTGCAGCACCCGAAAGCTCACGATGCCTACCGCTTCCCGCAGCCAGCGCCCGGCCCGCCATGCCGCCGCCATATCCGCCAGGGAATTGCGCAACGTCAGACTCGCGAGATGCCACAGGCTGAAACGACTGGTTGGCAGAATAGCCCGCAGCGCAATCGCTTCCCGTCGGTGCCGGTTCACAATCTGGCGCGGCGTCTCCTCGTGCAAATGGGCCACGCCCGCCTCCGCCACATAAGCCACCGTGTAGCCCTGTTTTTGCGCCCAGCTCGCCCAGGCAATGTCTTCCAGCCCGGTCAGTTCCTCATCAAAGGGGTGCTCTTTCCA
This sequence comes from Chloroflexota bacterium, assembly GCA_009391835.1. GTDB lineage: Bacteria > Chloroflexota > Anaerolineae > Anaerolineales > UBA11579 > QWJF01. The sequence goes on from QWJF01000006.1 coordinate 2,355, forward strand.
TAAAGATTTGCGCAGCGCCGCATTGGCGTTGTTGCAAAAAGGCTTATCCGTCTGCAGGTGCGATACATCAGGGAACCAGTTACGAAAATGCCGGTCTTCCGAGAATTTGCTCCCCGCCCCGCCCCGCTGCTTGCCGTAGCTCATCGCCACTTGGGCATCCGCAAACGGCGCAATCAATTGCTCCAACCAATCATCCGCCAGCGCACGCACATGCGCGCTGGCCAGTACCACAATCTCGCCCCGCGTGGCCTCAATGCCCATGTTCAGTGAGCGCCCGAAGGTGAAATCCTGCGGCTGGATGTGCAGTACGCGCACCGGATAGCGGCCCGCAATCGCCAGCGTCTCATCCGTCGAGCCCGAATCCACCAGCACGATATCTACATCCTGTAGGGTCTGCCGCCCGATGGCGTTCAGCAGCGCACCCAGGTGCTTTTCCTCGTTAAAGGCCCGGATCACTACCGAGCAACTTGGCATGTTTTTCCCTTTAGACATGGTTCCATCTTACCAGTTACCATTTTCCTCATACCTAAGCCGTTCCAACAAGCCCCCGCACACTTGCTTAAACAATTCCTTGTGCGCCTCCGTAAAATGCTCGCGCCAGGCACCGGCTCGCCCGCTCCGGAAAGTCGGCGAGCGCTGCGGGTCTATGGATCGCGCCAACATCTCTACGGCCGCCTCCTGCGTGCCGCGATAGCGGAAGCCGCGCTGCTCCGCGTGCGTCAGTATGCGATCGATGGTTGCCCTCGGTGCTTCAATGAAATCTTCGAAGCGCAGCGCCAACACCTCGTTTCGCTCCAGCCATCCCAGATAAGGCGCAAAGCGTTCCCCAATTCCTGGGAAGGGCTGTTCTGCTTCTGGCCGCCCAAGGATGCTCACTCGCAGCCGCTCATCAAAGGTTTTGAGCGTATTGACGTAGTAATCATGGTGAACGTGTTGTGCGTTCAGCTCGCTCACGTAAAAAACGTGCGACACCGCCACGTCCCGCGGATCCCGATATATGAAATAGTTAGCCGTGCCATCCCGACACAATTCAGCCACCAGCGCCGGAAAGGCATGCACGTGCCCGTAACCGATATCGCCTGGCAGCAAGCGTTGCACATCCTTAACTATCGCATCCACCGGGCGCGGCCTTCCGCTTTCCCCTTCAAAGGTGAGCACCGCTGGCAACCCGCTTTCCACCACCGGACCCAGTTTTGAAAGCCCGCCCACCACCTGAGTCAGTAAATGTGTGCCAGATTTCGGGAAAGAATTGAGAAAAAAGCGGGGCATTTCCGCGATTTGGCGAGATTTGCTGACAGTAAATCGCACACGCGCTAGCCCTCTGCGTAGCGCGCGCCGCGCTAAACGGGCCTGCATTTTTAGATCAGCCATCTACCAATCCGCGTCCTGCTCATAGCCTAAGCGCTGCAACAAATCCCCGGTCGCGGATTTGAAGCGCACCTTGTTCTCTGCAGTAAAATGCTCGCGCCATTCGCCCGGTTGCCCTCGCCGAAAAGTGCCCGATTTACGCGGGGCAATCGCCCCTGCCAACGCTGCCAGCGCCTGGTCCCGATCCATCTGCAAATCGAAGCCGCGCGCCACAATATGCGCCAATAAACCTTCCAAAGCGACGTCTTGCGCCAGAATCAGGTCTTCGAAGCGCATCGAGTGAACCGCGGGCTGATCGAGCCAGCCCATATAGTGGGCGTATTTTTCCCGGATCGAGGATAACTCAAAGCCCGGCTCGCCCACCCCTTCGATGGCCGCGTTCAACCGCGCCGCCATATCCGGCAACCGTTGATAATAAGCATGCATCCCGTGTCCTGGATACAGCTCGGTCGCAAAGAACACGTGCGAAACCAGCACGTCCCGCGGATCCCGATAGACGAAGAAGGCAGCCACACCATCCCGGCTCAAGGCCTCGATATAAGGACTGCGCGCATGCAAGTAGCCATAGCCTATGTCGCCGGGCTGCAGTTCTTGCAAGCGGGCCAGCACCTGACGCTCTTCGAGATTTTCGTTTGCCTCAGAGCGGGTGAGCGGCGGCATGCCTGGATCCACAAAGGGGCCGATGCGGGTCAGGCCCAACAGCACCTGGCTGAGCAGGTGTGAGCCTGATTTGGGCATGGCGTTGCCGATCACCATCGGTGCAGCACCCAACGCCTCCGCCCTATAGCGCCGCGCCCCTGCCGCCCGCCGCAGTGTCCAGCGCGCTTTCTTGATCGGGCGCTTCACTATTTGCAAAATTTTCATCGGTTATTGGTGCGGATCGCTGGGCGCGGGCACATCGCTCAAGGAAACCAATTCGTGGCCCAACAAAATTTCCACGACGTCCCAGACAGCTTCGAACGACAAATCCAGTTCATGGGCAATATCCGCCGGCGTGCGCGTGCCGTCGCAACGATCCATGATCTCGAAGCGGCGCTTGTGCCCTTCGGCATCTTCCTTGTAATCCACCCATATCCCCGGGTAATCCGACGCAAACACCTCGCCTTTGAAATAGTTGACCACGTAACGGTTGCGGTCAAAGGCTTGCAGCAGGCCGAGCACCAAATCGCGTGAAGCTTCCAGGCGTTTCTGGCTTACGATGTCTGGCGTGTCTTTGCTGGAGTGATATTCCGGGTAAGGGGAGAAACGCGATTCGGGGGTCTCTGGTTTTTCCACTCGAGAGAGCGAGAGCATCGTTACGCGTACGCCGGGCGCATTGAATTGGCGTTCATCGTTGTCAATGATCGAGCGAAAGGGGCCGACGTAGGCACCCGGGGCAAGGCCTTGAAGGGCAGCGGTCAGAGCGCGATCCGCTTGGCTCTCCGGCAGGAAGGAGGTTTGCAGGGCGTGCGGCGCATCGTTGCCCAGCATCTCCAGGAAGAGCCCGCCGTGCATTTTTGGGATCAATTTTTCGTGCTGGCTGAGATAGGCCACCGAGCCGATTGTCTCCGGGAAAAGCAGCAAGCGATAAGAAAAATGCGGTTTAGGGCCTTCCATCAATGCGCGCATTGCATCCAGCCCAACCACCACACCGCTCAAATCATCGTTGACCATCGCTGGATGGTCAAGGTGGGCGGCGAGTACGAAGCATTCGTCCACTTCGCCCTTAACCAGCACTTCGCCGATCTTCAATTCGCCCGGGCTGAATTCAGCGCGGATCACCACCCGGTAGCGAGCTTCGCTAAGCTGGTGGCGCAGATCCCGGGTGCAGCATAAACCCCAATCGCGCTGATAATACTTGAAGACAAAGGGGATGGCATCCAGCAACTTTGGATGGACATGCAGGTACTCGATTAATTCCTCGTGGCTGACCTCACCCTCGAAAGGCAGTGAATATGAGACCACATGCAGCGGGTGATCAGCGTAATCAAGAATGCGCTCCCCATCCAGTGTTTCCAGATAGGCCTCATGGCAGGTCCACTTTTCGGGCACCGTCCAGGTCCATACCGGGGTGCCGGAGGGGACTTTGTGAATGGTCATCGGGATTTCTTCGGCGAGGCGCGCCAGGGCGCGATCATAATCGTCGGAGACGATATCGCGCTTGAGGAACCAGAGTTCCTCGATAAGCTGCGTCATAGTCGCCATTGCCGCCCTATTTGCCCACCAGCACTTCGGATTTGTTCGCTACCAGAGCCCATATGTTGCGCGCCAACAGCGAATCCGCTGCAGCCACAAAATCACGTAGCGAGCAGACCGAGAGCGCCCCAAAATTAACTTGAACTGTTTGCCATTGACCCTTGGCTTCCAGAGCGCCTTGGATCGGAGCAAGCGCCAACTTAGGATCACTCTCTAAATCGCGCACGAACATGCGGTAGCTGCGCGTTTGCCTGGTGCCATCCACTTTCACGCGGCCGCTAAACTCCTTCCAATAACGATACGGCACCGCAGCGCGCTGCTCACTGTAGTGCACGATGGAAGCGGCCTGGATATCGGCGCCGAGCAGCAGCAACTTGAAATCGAGGGCCAGCATGCGATCAAAGGCTGAGCCGTCGTCGAAGGCGGAGGGCGTGTCCAGAGCGGCGAGTTCGGCGGCACGCGCGCCGAGGATGGCCAGCGATTGCATCGGGTGCGTGGTGCGCAGTGCTGTTGGTTGCTGGCGCACGAACTCAGATAAGATGCCCATTCCTTCAGAGGGTGTGGCAGCCGGATCATAATCCTCGCCGCGGGCTAAGGCGAAATTAAAGGTAGGAACAGCAATCGTTCCCGTAGGGCCGAGTACGGCTTGCAATGCTTTCAGATAAGTAGCCTCGCCCTGTTCAGGCTTGCCCAAGAATTGCAGTGCGGAATGCACCAGCAAACCATCGCCAGCTCGAACACCGACTACGCGCAGGGCTACTTCCAATTGAGATTGCGTGAGCTTGGGGATGGCCATTGCTAGCCCTCCAATACTTTGCGCACCAGGGTGAGGTCAAGGGCAAAACCCTGCTTGCGCCAAAAGTCAAGGCCCTGATCATTGCCCGCCTGCACCTGCACTTCCACCGAGTGGACGCCCAGTTCAGCAAATTTCTGCATGGCCGCATCCACCAGTTGCCGGCCCGCGCCCTGGCCGCGCAGTTCATCGTCCACATAAAGATCACTGATTTCGCCCGCCTGCACCCCACCCAAGTAAGCGGGACTCAGCTTCAGCCGCGCCAAAAGAAAGGCGCGCGGGCCATTATCGGTTTCGGCCAGCCAGACAAAACTAAAGCGCCCCAGTGTGCGCTGGAAAGAGGCAAGCCATTGACCGGGCGCATCTGTGACTTCCGGAAAGGCTAGACCGAGGCTGCGATGAAAACGATCAAGGGCGGCCCACAACTCAGCCAGGGCGGGCAAATCCTCGTCTTCAGCAGGACGAATATGGATCTTATTCATTGAACGCCTCGCGCACAGGCGTGGGCCAGCGCTGGGGGTCCAGGCCAAACTGGGCCAGGAAGGCAAAGGCCATGCGCTCCAGGCCAAAGGCTACGCAGCCAGTGTGTACTGGCTTGCCATCCGGCAGGGTGATGTCCAAATTGCGGCCGAAGAAATCCTGGTGGTAGTTGTAAGAGCCGACTGCCAAAGTGCTGTTCTTGAAAGGCAATTGGGCACGAAGCTCGTACTTTAGCTGGAACGCGTTTTGGAAAGCGGCCTGGCGGCGAAATTCACCGACAAAGAAGGGATCGTTGGCGCTTTCCACCCGATAGGCCAACCCGAGGTGCTCAAAGGCTTTCTCCAAGTATTGGCGAGCGCGCTCACGATTCTCCAACACAAAATCGGCTGGGCCAACGAAAATAATCTCGCGCATGGTGAAATTCCACATGCGTTCCAGCGTGGTCATGTTGCTGGATTCGTAGCGGAAACAATTGCCCACGGCGGTTGCAACTAGTTTGCCATCCGGCAAGGGCTTATCTGCCAAGGCGAAATATAGATGGTAGCAGACGGCTGGCGAGAGCAACGCCTGGATGCGTGAAAAGGATTCGGGGGCGGTATTCAGTCCGTTGGGCGCTTCATAGGCGGCGTGTTGGGAGAACCCATTGATGACGTCCAGGTCTGGGCGCAGGTGAGTGGCGAAGGTGAGGGAGTGTGGGAAGGCGCGGAAATATTGCACGCGACCTAGCTTCTCGGCAGAGATTAGCGTCGGAAAACGGTGCGGCTTGGCGCCAAATTCGTCGGCCAGCGCCAAAAATTGGCGCTCGAAGACCTCAATCAGGCGCGTAAGCAGGGGGCCAAAACTGAAGATACCGGTGTGTTCTTCGCTTACCTCACCGCTGGACAGCAGCTCCGGCATGGGGTCTTGGTCGAACGTAGTCGGGCGGACGAGATGATCTTCGAGGATTTCGACCTTGGGCAGCACGGCGCCTTTGGCCATCTCTTCGACGACGCTCTGCACTTTGGCCTCCAGAGCCTGCTGTTCGGCACTCTCGAGTTTGCCAGTTAGTTCCAATTGGATGCGTTGCCCATCCGGGGAGATGCTGGCGGCCGCAATGTGTTCGTCCACATAGGCGAGCTTGGATTGCACCTGCCCCACCAAATGGGCGGGGATATCGAGGGCCGACTTAATCTCAAAGGTCTCAGGCATTTTGCAGTCCATCTACATGCGTGAGGATCGCGGGCACGCTGGTCAGCTGGCTAATGGTCTCGGCGCTGATTTGTACACCAAAGGCCGACTCGAGGGCCAGCATCAAATCCATATGGCCCATCGAATCCCACTTGGGCAAATCGCCAAACTGAGCCTCGGCGTTGATTTCAGCGGAATCCACGTCAAAGACTTCCGCGAGCGTGCTGCGAACTTGGTCAAAAAGGGCGTTTTCACTCATAAGGGCACCTTAGCTTCCTTATACCAGAAAAGCATCCCTGTCCACAATACCGCGGTGGACAGCCGACAGAGCCGGCGAATTCTCTGGGAGGAGCGCAGACAGTGGAAAGGCCTTGAGGCCAACATAGCCCATGCGCGGCTGAGCCTGTAGGAAGTGATCAAAAGGCAGCGAGGTGCGGAAAAGCTGGAAATAGAGCAAGCGGCGGGCCGCAAGGACGAACTCCTGGGGCTGCGCGACGTTTGCGGCGGCCAGGAAGGCGCGCGCCTGCTTCACAAAGGCCTTGCGATCTTTGGGTAGGTAGACTGTCGGGTATTGGGTGTAGCGGGCCGCGCCGCCTATGAGAACGGGTTTGCCCAAAATGGATGCCTCGAGACCAATCGAAGAGTTGTAGACCAGGACGAAATGGGCGCGCTGGATAAGCGCATAGGATGAAAGATATTCGGTGGGCCCGACAAATACGACATTGGGCCACTGGTCAACGCCGCGCGCTCTCAACCAATCCTGAACGCTCTCACGGGTGTGCTTGCGGGTGCCTTCGCGAATCTCATCCGGGTGAGCACGAATAACAAAGAGCGTATCGGGGTGCGTTTTGATCAAGTCCACGACTTCGGCTAGCCAGGCGAACATATCCGGGAAAAGGGTGTTGGCGTGAATCTGGCTGGTATCGAAAATCACGTTGGTGAAGACAGGCACGATGCGCTCAAATCCGGTGGCCTTAGCTAGAAAGGCCTCGTCCAGCGCTTGCATGTGCGGCCAAAACTGGATGCCGGCCATCGTAAAGCGACCCTGGAAACGGCCTTCAAGGTATTGGTTCAATTGTGCGTCCTGGGCGTCGTCCAGTTGGAAATCAGTGGGGATCTCCATTGGGTAGGCGGTGGCCTGGCCTTCGGTGAAGAAGGCAGAATTGGGTTGGATGCCGACCTCGTGGGTGACGACGCGGATGCCACGCGCCTGCGCTGCGCGGCGAGCCATCGCCTCAGGATACATGAGCCCATTGAAGAGCACCACAGTTTGGGGCTGGTGCTCCTCGAGGAAGGCTTCAAATTCGCGTGCTACGTTGAAGGCGGAAAGGATATATTCACGCAGCATAAAGCGCATGTCTTGGTTATCCGGCAATGTGTGCCTGCGTAAGGCCCAGCGCAGGGAGGGGAGCACAATTTCGCCAAGCGGAACACTCTCATGACTAAAGGATTGTAGAGTAGGCACATCCAAGCCCTGCAGAGCGGCTTTGAGTTCGTCTGATTTCTCAATGCTGAACCAGTGCGTTTGGGCCCCGGCATATAAACGCTCAGACTGTTGGATGCAACTGTGGCAAGGTGGCTCCACGGAGGCGTCATCCGGGTCGGTGCCCAGCACGCAGCGGGTCATCCCGGCGCGGCAGACGAAATGGACGACAGGGACGCCGGCCATGCGCAGGCTCCAGGCGGACAACTGGGAAAAGGCGGCGTTGAGGCTGAGATTGCGTAGTCTCGCTGAGGCATTGAAGAAGGCGACCGGGCGGCGCGAGCGATCCGCGACGGCTTGGCGGGCAACGCCGGCAGCCAGGCGCACAATGCGGGCGCGTTGGATCAGCGCGGCGGGCAAGCGGCTCAGGCGTAGGAGGAATTTAGACATGGCAGGGCATGGCGCGCACAGCGTGCGAAGAATACGGAAAATTTAGTCGGTGGCGCGAGCCTGGATCTCGGCCTGAGCCTTGAAATAAGCCTCGGAGAGGCGGTTGAGGGCAATCACAAAGCCTTCACCGCTGCGCTGGTGGCCGCGCCAAATCTCAGGCACCATCGTGCCGTGGTAATTCTGCATTACTTTGAAGAAATGCACCCAATCTATGGTGCCTTCGTTGATTTGCATACCCTCGCCATCCAGCCCGGCGGCATCCGAAAGATGCAGATGGGAGATATAGGGCAGGAGCACAGCTACCTGCTCGTAGAAATCCTTGTGGGCCCAATTGCAATAGAGCTTGTGGTGCGAGGTGTCGTAGCACATTTTCAGACCGCGCGGCTCGAGAAAATCGCGCACCTCGTAAGCATCCATCATGGCGTTGGTGAGCCATTGGCCACCGAAGTACCAGGGATGCGAGGGTAGATTTTCGACCAGCAGCTCAACGCCGGTGGCATCAATGTCATGGAGCGACTTATCCAGATTGTCGTAGAGGCGTTTGGGATTTTCGATGTGATGATCAAGGCTGGCTGCGCCGGGATGGACGACCACCTTCGGGGTTCCCACAAAGGATTCGGCCAAACTCCGGGTGACATCAATAGAACGTTGAAGCAGATCCACCGAGGCCTGGCGATGCTGCTCGTCGAAGACACAGAGATCAACCAGGTGGTTGCCCCAGAATTCGGGGGCATGAACTACGAGGCCGATCTCGTGCTTGCCACCCGTATATTTTTCATCGAGGTCTTTATCTGTGAAGTGGAATTCCAGGATCTTGGGTGCATAGGTCAGCATGCTCTCGTAATCGTTGTAGCGCACCACGAAGCCCCATTCCATCGGCAGGGTGCTGCCCACATCCAGCGTGACCTGCTCGCCGAGATCAATATCCAGGAACATTTCGTCCACTTCGAGATCGCGGACGGCGGCACGGCCAAGCAGATCATTCTTGCGTTGGGGGGAAAGCCCCTGGCCAGGGCCCTTGACGGCGATCATGTCTTCGGTAAGAGTTTCACCGGATTTGATATCGCGGGCGGCCACCAGGCTCTTGGCGAGAACTTCACGATTGAGGATCTCGCCGCGCGACATAAATTTCTCTTCGCCTGTGCCGAGGGCCGATTCGACATGGCGAATGTCTCGCACCAGCTTGCCAAAACCCTGGGGCTCGAGGCTGGAAGCATGGTCAGGGCCATCCATCGTGCGGTCGAGGGTGATATGGCGTTCGATGATACAGGCGCCAAGGGCAGCGGCCACGGTGGAAATGGCGATGCCGCGCTCATGGCCGGAATAGCCCACGGGGACGTCAAACTCGCGCAGCTGCTCCATGAAACGCAGATTGATATCTTCGAATGAAGCTGGGTAGGCGCTGTTGCAGTGCAACAGGGCAAATTCGACGTTGCGTTTCTTGAGGAAGCTGACCGTCTGGTTGACCTCTTCCATGCGGGACATGCCCGTAGACACAATGAGGGGCTTGCGCTTGGCAGCCAGGTGCTCGATGAGGGGCAGGTTGATGAGATCGGCGGAGGCCACTTTGTAGGCGGGAACGCCGAGGGTTTCAATTAAATCGGCACTCTCGGGATCAAATGCAGAGCAGAGGAAGGTAATGCCCTTGTCCCGGCAATAGGCCACAAGTTTATGATACTGGTCGTCGGAAAGCTCTACTTTCTGGAGAATGGGGAGTAGATAGTTGAGGTTCTTCTCACCGGCGTTAGCGTTCTCGAGAAATTTGGCGGGGTAAATGTGCTTGAGGCTGCGCTTCTGAAATTTGACCGCATCGGCGCCGGTGCCCAGGGATGCGTCAATGAGCTCGATAGCCATTTCGAAGATGCCATTGTGGTTGACGCCAATCTCGGCGATGACATAAGCGGGGTGGCCATCGCCAACCAGGCGGTCGCCAATTTTTAGTTCACGGATCATGCAGCGCTCCTTGAGTGCGTTGCCGTACTGTTTCCAGATAGTATCAAATCGCAGAGCTCGCGGACGGCGCCGCGCCCGCCGGGGCGTGTGAGGCGCAGATCAGCGGCGCGCAGCACTTCAGGATGGGCATCGGCCACCACGGCTGCGCATGCCACCAGCTCGAAACAGGGCAGGTCTTTGACATCGTGGCCAGCGAAGACTACCTGTTCGGTAGGGATTTTTAATTCTTTGAGCAGGGCGCTTAGTGCAGACGCTTTATCGTCGACGCCCTGCTGGAAGGGGATGCCCAATTTCTGGCAGCGAGCGGCGACCACCGAGTTACGTTCCTTGGAGAGCACGTAGACCTGGATGCCAGCCGTCTTGAGCAGGCCGATACCATAGCCTTCGCCGCGGTGGGCGGCGACCTGTTCACGCCCTTCGGCATCCACCCACACGCGATCATCGGTTAGAGTGCCGTCAAAATCGAGGACGAGCAGGCGCACGTCGGCCGGCAACGGGCGCGGGGCGCGGCTGGGCCAGACAATATCGAGCTGCTCGGACGTGACGTAGGCCGCGGCGCGGTGCAAATCGTTGAGCGTGTCAATATCCACCGTGTAGCTGGGATCAATCAAGAGCGGATAAATGCTGGAGCCGCTCATGCTGCCCTTGTCGAGGATGGTGGCGGCGCGGATGGCATCAATGTGGCCGGTTTGCCAGTAAATATCGGGGAGCGCCTGTCGGGGGGCATTGTGGGATTCGGGAATGCCCTCCACGCGGAGCAAGGGCTGCATGGGTGCGCCTTCTTTGAGCTGCCACATTTTGTGCGGGCTCTGGCCGGCGAGCACCACGCCGCGCACCGAATCGGCCTCGGGATGGTCCTGGAGCAAATCCAGGGCGCGGTCAATCAGGCCGGGTGGGCGGAGCGGCGACGTGGGGCGCAACTGGATAACCACATTGGGATGATAGTTCTCGTTTTCGGCCAGCCAGGCGAGCGCATGTTGGAAGACGGGCAAGTCGATGGTGTCGTCCTGTGCGTGCTCGGCGGGGCGCATGAAGGGCAGCTCGGCGCCATATTGGCGAGCGACAGCGGCGATCTCTTCGCTATCCGTAGACACGATGGTGCGAGTGACGCCCTCGGCCTGCAAAGCGGCGGCAATGCTGTAAGCGATCAATGGGTAGCCAACGAAGGGCTGGATGTTCTTGCCCGGAATGGTTTTCGAGCCGCCGCGCGCCGGGATGATGGCGAGAACTTCGGGTTGCTTAGCCATTGGGCTGCTCCGCATCCAAGCTGGGACCGACATAGCGATAGACGTGCCAGCCGTAGGGTTCGAGGACCTCAACGAACTGGTAGTTAGCCTGGATATAGACATAGAGCGGGCGCACCACTTCGATGACTTTATCCAGATTGCGCACGCCAATCTCTGGATAGGTGACGCGTTTAATGGTGGTGTCGATAATGACGGGATGGCTACGCTCAATATCCTGAATGTAGCCGTCAATCATCTCAGGTGTGGCATAGCCGGGGGTGAAGAAATGATCCTGAAAAATATGCCGTGATGGCACGTCATGGCCGCTAAGCCAATTAATGGCAAGTAGCTTGCCCCAGAACAAAATGTCTTCATTGGGGCCGACATGCTTGGTGATGTAATCCAGGGCTGGGCCAAAGCGGGAGCCGGTAACATCCACGGGAGGCAAGCCGCGGGCGGCCACGGAAGCCGAAATGGTTTCCTTTGCGGGGGGCAGGATGCCGAGCAGGGGAACCAAGCTGATCGCCATCACCATGCTAAGCGTGAGCACCTTGGCAAATTGTCCGCGAGTACCGGGCTTTCGAGCGACCTCGCCTTGCTTAAGAATCACATAGAGCAAGTAGGCCGCGGCTAGGCCGAATACGGGGAGCCAGGACATAAAGTAATGGGGGAAACCGCGCCCGGAAAGACTGGTGAGCAATAACTCCAGCGGCAGGGCGATAAACAACACCGCTAGCAGCGCAGGGTGTTGAGCCTTATCACTGTGCTCTAGCCTGCCGACTAGCGCCAGACCACTGAGCAGCCAACCCGCCAGTGCAATGCTTTGCAGGAGAGGTAGGCGCCTGAGGCCGAAGATCACGCTAGCATGACGATCAGCTGCGGTGGTATCCGAATAGATTAGGTTGTAATAGAAGGAGGCGTCCCATAGGCCGGGAAGGGCATTCTGCGCCCGGAAGGCAAGTATTACGAGCAGGCTGAGGCTGAGAAAGCCAGCCAGGATTGCGGCGATGCGCTTCCAGGCGAGGCGATCTTTTGTGACCAGCGCCTCCCAAAGCAGAAACAAGCCGATTGCCATCGAGATGCCGATCATGTTCGCGCGATCCCAAAATGCGAGGGCGGCGACCAAGCCAAGCGCAAATTCCAGCCAGCGATGCTCCGCGCGGCGCGCCGCCATAAAGAGCGCCAGCATGCCAAATTGCATGGGCAGGGCATATTCTTCGGTGAGGTTGCCGCCATCCAGCACGGTGGGCAGCGCGGTGAGCCAGGCGACCGAGCCAAAGAGGGCCGGCCAGGCCCCAAAGGCCTTGGCGATCAACTGGTAGCCAATCAGGGCAGCCGCGCCGACAGCCAATACCTCAAGCAGCCAGACGCCCCAGCGTGATCCGCCAGCGAGCGCGAGGCCAAGGGCGTTCACATAGAAAATCATAGGGCCCTTGTGGTCCCAGACATCGTTGTAGAGTGTGGCGCCGTCATTGATTTTTTGACCGGCGTAGAGGAAAATGCCCGAATCCGTGCCGGGATTGGGTTGGCGATGGGGCGAGACATCCATAAGAATGAAGAGGGCCAGAATAGCCAGAACCAGCTGCGGGAGCCAGGCACGCAGCCGTAGGTTGCCGATAGCCCTGATTTTATTTTTGGCGACTGCCATAGCACTCACCAAGCGGTCCAGCCCCCATCCACAACGAGGTTGGCGCCGGTCATGTAGCTGGAGGCATCCGAGGCGAGAAAGAGCAGCGCGCCATTCATCTCGTGCGGCTGGGCCATACGACCCAACACGGCGCGGGCCGAATAGGCTTCAATGAATTCGGCATCCTGCGTGTTTTGCACGCCGCCAGGCGTGAGAGCATTTACCCGAATGCTGCGATCTCCATAGGTGGTGGCCAGGTATTTGGTGAGCCCGAGGATGCCAGCCTTGGTCACCGTGTAATCCACGGGCTTGTAGGAGGGCGGCTGGCCTTTACGCTGATAAATGCGTTGGTCCGGGCCACCAAGGCCGTAGGTGGAGCAAAGGTTAATGATCACGCCGCCACCCACTTTGAGCATATGGCGCACGGCCGCCTGTGAGCAGAGGAAGGCGCCGTTCAGATTAACATCCAGAGCGGCCTGCCAATCCGCGAAATCGTAGTTCTCGAAGGCACTGCTACGTTTGTCCTTCTGGGCAGCATCAAACTTGGGATCGAGGGCGGCGCTATTGACGAGGATATCGAAGCCGCCAAAAGCCTTAAGAGCCGCAGCAGCCATCTGATCTACGGATTCCGGTTGGGTGATATCGGTGGGCTGAGCCAGCGCGCGGCCGCCATCGGCCGAAATCTCTTCAGCCACCTTGCCTGCAGCTTCGGCATTGACATCAACAACCAGCACGGCCGCGCCAGCTCCTGAGAGCGAAGCGCAGAACTGGCGCCCCAATTGGCCCCCGCCGCCGGTTACAACGGCGGTGCGTCCGCTCAGATCAAAGGATTGGGCCAGCTCGGCTTTCAAATCAGTCCTTACGGTTAGTTCTTTCCAAACGCGAAAACGCCGTTGGTTTCAGCGGGGAGTACAAAGCCGAGCTCTTGCATCTTTTCTACAATCAGCAAGGCGTTCTCCTCGGGTGAATATTTGACGGTATCAATCGTGATTTCGGGGTTGGGTGGCGCTTCATAGGGGTCATCGACACCGGTGAAGCCGGTAATTTCGCCACGACGGGCCTTTGCATACAGGCCCTTGATGTCGCGGTCCTCACAGACCTCAATGGGCGTATCCACGAAAACCTCAAAGAAGTGGCCCTCGCCAACCATTTGGCGGCATTCATTGCGCGCCGCGCGATAAGGGCTGATGGCTGCGGCGATCACAGCGCCGTGCTGGCGGACCAACTCACCGGCCACAAAGCCGATGCGCAGAATGTTGGTATTGCGATCTTCAACACTGAAGCCGAGGCCCTTGGAGAGGTGCGTGCGGACTACATCACCATCCAATACGGTGACCTGGCGGCCGCGTTCGAGCAGCAGCGAGGTAACAATCTGAGCGGTGGTGGATTTGCCTGAGCCGCTCAGTCCCGTAAACCAGAGGCAGAAGCCCTGCTTGTGACGAGGCGGATACATCTCCAGCAGGATCGCCGACGTTTCGCGGCGGGTGAACCATTCGGGGAGATATTCGCCCTTGGCCAGATAATCCTCGCGCACCTGGGTACCAGAAATATTGAGAATCTTGGCGTCTTTGGGTTCCTGGCCGGCTTCCACATAGCGCTCTTCATCGGCAAGGTAAACGAGGGCCTTGAAAGGTAGCATCTGCACACCGATCTCATCGGCATGGGCGCTGAGCAACTCCTGGGCATCGTAGGGGCCGTAGAAGGGCTCGCCTTTTGAATCGTTGCCGGGGCCGGCATGATCGCGGCCCACGATGAAGTGGTTGGCGCCGAAATTGCGTCGGATGATTGCGTGCCAGACGGCCTCGCGCGGGCCAGCCATGCGCATGGCCAACGGCAGGAGCGCCAGCATGGTGCTGTCCTGTTCATAGTAATGCTCAACAAGGGTGCGATAGACGCGTACGCGGGTGTAGTGATCCACGTCGCCGGGCTTGGTCATGCCGACCACCGGGTGGATCAGCAAGCTGCCGCCCACCTGTTCTGCGGCGCGCTTGGTGAGTTCTTCGTGGATGCGATGCATGGGGTTGCGGGTTTGGAAAGCGACCACATTGTGGTTGCCCATCCGGGTGAGCTGATCACGAACTTCCTGCGGGGTCAAGCGTAGGCTCACAAAATCATTGTAGGAGGGCAGGTTGACGACCTGCAAGCGGCCGGAAATGCATGTGTCGCCCCAGCGAATCATCTCTGAAACCAATGGGTGGCGCGGATCCGTGGTGCCCAGCACCTTTTGTGCTTCGACGCTGGGATCCCAGTCAAAGATCTCTTCAAGATCCATGATGGCGAAGGTGTTGTTGCGCACATCGCGCAGCACAACCTGCTTGGAATTCTCCGGAAGCTCATCCTTATTCACCGTCAGGGTAATCGAGATGGGGAAGAGGGTGCCATCTGCCAGGCGCATTGTCTCCAGCACGCTCTCGTAATCCGCCTGGCCCATAAAGCGATCCATCGGGGAGAAACCGCCGGTGGCGAGCAATTCCAAATCGTGCAGAGCGCGGGGAGAAATCTGAATATCAGGCAGGCGGCTGGCCAGCTCCAACAACTCTTCGCGGGCTTTCCCCGATACGCGCAAATCAACCAGCTCGCCCCCGTAAGGGCTAATCAACAAATCTTCTTTACTTTTCGCAACTGACATTTGCTTTCCTTGCTAATTATTTTATCTGGCAATTATGTGGCCAGATGGATTTTGACGTTGCAGGCAATTCTGAAACATCGATTAGTGTGCCCAAAAACAGCCTGCTCAAGAGCAGGCTGCGAGTGCAACGTGGCGCTCATAATACCACGCTGACATTGCAATTGGGCCTGCCCGTATTAATAACGAACTAGAAATCAATACGCAATCCTGACGCTGCCGAATCGTGAACCGCGAGCGCAATTTCGAGGGCGCGGCGCCCATCTTCCAACGTGGTGAGAGGGTCTGACTTACCGGTAACCATGTCCAAAAAGTGGCTGGTTTGGGCCAAAAACATCTGATTGCGCTCATAATCACGAGCCGGTGGTATCTCTTCTTTTTGGCCGGTGGCATTGTCATACAACTTTACGTAGCCGGTAGTATCGTCCCACTGGATATAGCCGTCGGTGCAAAGAATTTCCAGCCAGTGTGCCTTGGGGCGCTGGAGGTAATCAAGCTGCACGGTGCCGGTGACCCCGCCTGCGAAGGCCAGACGGGCCTCAGCCTGCTCCTCAACTTCAATTTCGAGAATGCCGCGGTTGTGCGTGAAGCCGTGCACGCTGCGCACCTCCCCCAGCAACCAGCGCAGATAATCAAAGGGGTGGCACAGGGTGAGAACCACGCCTCCGCCCAAATCGTTGCGGGCACTATAGCTCTTGCGGTAGTCCTCCCAGGGATGCCAATCAGGGAGATATTCGCCCCAATGAACACGGGCAATGAGTGGCGCACCGAGAGCGCCGGAAGTGAGGCGCTCTTTGGCTAATCGAAGGCCGGGGTTGAAGCGGAACTGAAAGCCCATCAAAAACTTGCCGCCACCTTCGGCAAGCGCCTGCTGCAATTCGTCCATCTGATCAAGGCTTTGGGCAATGGGTTTTTCAACCAGCAGGTGCGCACCAGCGCGGGCAGCGGGGATGGCGACATCCATATGTAGGGCCGTAGGGTTGGCCGCGATGACAGCATCGGGTTGATGGGCGAGGGCAGCCTCTAGATCAGTTTCGACAATGAAACCTTCCAGATCCCTTTCTTGCTCCGGGAGACGGCTTTTTCCCGAACGATAGAAGAGGATATCGTGCTGGTCGAGGGACTTCAGATTTTGAAAGTGGCGGCGGCCGATGGAGCCAAAGCCGGCGATAAGAAATTTCATTCAGCTACCAATCCAGGGACTCTTCGTAGCCCCAATCTATGAGAGTTTGGCCGGCGATCTGCTTGACCACAGTTTTATCGGACTGGGTAAAGAACTCGCGCCAAGAGCCAGTTTTGCCCTTTTCGAGGGCTTGGGCAAGCTCAGGGGCCTTCTCTTGCTGCCAATCGGCATCCGGGTTGCTCTGCATTTCGGCGAGCACCTTCTCTTCCATTGTGCTGGGTTCAGCATCCAGCATACGCCAGATGCGGGCGACCATCTCGAAGGGGCGAGCGAGCAAATCTTCGTAGCGTAGCGCGTAGTAGCGGTCGGCGAAGAGCTGGCGGCCAAGGGCGTGCGTATCGGTAACGTTGTCTACCCAACTGTGGGCCATACG
Source organism: Chloroflexota bacterium (assembly GCA_009391835.1). Taxonomy (GTDB): domain Bacteria; phylum Chloroflexota; class Anaerolineae; order Anaerolineales; family UBA11579; genus QWJF01. The sequence goes on from QWJF01000006.1 coordinate 19,199, forward strand.
TTTGAGTGCGGCGGGGGTGTAGAGTGAGCGCTTGCCAGCCAGATAAGGAGCGGGGTCGTGGGCAAAATCATCGCGGATGCGCAGATCGGCGCGCTTGAGGAACTGAGGGCCATCAATGAAATTCTGGAAACGGTGCGAGATGAGGGCATCGCGCCCATCGCGGACAATATAGATGAGGAAGGCGTCCGGATAGAGACAGACGAGTTCTTCGACGGCTTGACCGCCAAGAATCACATTGGGGCTTTTATCGCCGACGATGGTTTTGCCCTCGCGGGCAGCATCGCGCTCCAGGATGTAATCGCTCATGGCGCGCAGCGCAACGGGGGAGAGATCGCGGCCGCGATTCCAGCGATTGCTGCGGCGGTTGAGCCAATCCTCAAAACGTTGCTCGGCGAGCAGGCCGCTGAGTAAGGGCGGACGGGTGAAGAAATGGGCCTGCCAGTTGCAGTGCACGTCCGGATGCAGGCGGATAAGGCGGGCAAGCAGCGTGGTGCCAGAGCGGGCGTGGCCGAAGATGAAGAACTTGGGCATGGGGAAGAAACGTTGGGCTTCGGCGACCTCGTCCGGGGCGATGGCGGGAATTTCGCGTAGTCCGTGGGGTTGGGCGCGGCCGGTGAGCAGCAGGCGCAAGGCGCTAGTGAGGCGGTTCATTGGGCGTGCTTTCCGATGCGGGAGAGCAGATATTCGCCCGTGCGGCGACCGGCACTGCCATCTGTGTAAGTGCATTCGCGAGCGATAAAGGCCTGGCGCTTGCTCATTTGAGCCTCTGGATTTTCGAGGTAGTAATTGAGGGCGGCGCGCAGTTCGTCTGGGGTGAGGGCCACGCGGCCAGCCCCGGATTGGCGAAAACGCTGGTGGGTGGGCCAGCGGCCAATGGCGGAGAGGGGCAAGGTGAGATTGTTGGGCCAGCCCTCCTCGGAATCAATGCAGGCGGCGACCACCGGACGGTTGTGGACGGATGCTTCGACCACCATCGTGGAGTAGACGGTGACGAAAACATCCGAAAGGGCCAGCATTGAAGCTTTCTCGGGCATATCTTCGCCGGAATAATAACCCAGGGAGCCGCCGAGGGGCACGGGTTCGACAACGTGGACGTGGGGATGTTTGGCTGCCAAAGCCTGAATCTGTTCGCGCTCGCTGGCAAAGCGGGCCACGTCGGCAAAATGGTTAGGGTGCAGGCGGACAAGCAATTGGGCAGGCCGGGCAAGTTGATCAGCAGAGATCAGTTCAACGAGGGCCTCAATGTTCTGAATGTTGGGCGAATAGGTAATGAAACTGCTGGCGTAGGCAATCAGGGCAAGCTTGGGATCCAGGCCGTGGTGCTTGAAATAGTCGGCACGGGTTAATTGCCAGCGGTGCTCGAAATAACCATCGTAGGAGGGGATGCCAGCGATGTTGACTTGCTCAGATCGCCAATCGTCGCCACGAACCAGCTCATCTTTTTGGATATCCGACCAGCAGGTGATCCAATCCATATCGGCGCCGGGCAGGCTGTAGCTGCTGGGATTGTCCCAGCCGACAATGACGGAGGCGGTGGGGATGCCGCGAGCGGCCGCCTCGCGCAGCAGGTAGCGATCCAGGCGCCAACCCGGCGTGCTGGCGATGACCAGTTCGGGCTGGTAGTGTTCGAAGAGATCCGAGTAGATGCTGGGGGTGAAGCGGCGCTGCAGGCGGGCAAGCAGGCGGCGAAGGAGCCGCGAGCGACGGATGATCCAGACGAGGACATTGATGAAGACAAGCAGGAAGCGGCGGCGGGGGCCAGCGTCCTCCTTGACCAGCAGCAGATTGCTATCCACGGCTTCGAGATTGATGCGGGCGGAGGGCGCCGCGCGGCGCAGATAGTCCAGCCACCATTGAGCGCTGGTGGCATGGGAGCTAAAGTAAGCCTGCGCCTGATCGAGGCGCAAGCCCTCAATGACGAGACCATCCCGGCCAAAGCGTTCGCGAATGCGCTCGGTGAGGGCATCGTCGGTGAGCAGCACGACTTCGACGCCCCCCGCAATCAAGGTGTCGACCACATCACTTTGCAGGAAGTAGACAATGGCGAGGCCGTGATCGGCGCTGATGAAGACGCGGCGAGGATCAGTCATTGCGGTAAAGGAGGGTAAAGATGCGGTCATAGATCCATTGCAGTAGCTTGCGTAATGGGCCGCGCAGGCGGCGGACACGGCGCGGCTTGGCTGGAGAAAGGCTCCCATCGGGTAGCGTGTTGCCCATATGCTCGACGTAGCACTCAGGCGTGCTGAGGCGCAGATAGCCTTTGGAGTTAATCAATTCGTCCAGTAGGCGGACGCGGCCCATCGGGCGCTCGGCGGGGATAGGCAAGATGGCTTCGAGGGCGGCTTTGGGGGCCGCAAATTGAAAGTGCGCTGCGCCGATAAAATAGCGCGCTTTGCCCTTGCTGATCTGGATGGTAGGGTTGAAGTCGTAGAAAGCGCGGGCGGTGGGTTCATCGTCGCCCAGGGTGCGAGCGTGACGCCAGAATTCCTGCCAGGTAATCAGCGGGCCGCGTTCCAGCTTGACATTCTTTTGGGCGTTGGCCCAATCAATCGTGGCGCTGGAAAATTTCTCGGGGGTCAGAATGGGTAGCCCGGAAACCATGCCTGCCTGCGGGAAAGCTTTGAGCGCGGCCAAATGGGCTGGCAGCCAACCGGGGTGGAAGAACACGTCACTATCGGCGTAGACCACCACGTTGCCAGGCGCGGCGGCCAAGGCGATGTTCCAGGCGCCGGCTTTACCGAAATTACGTTCGGAGAGCGTGAGGTATTGGATGCGGCCGGCGGCCTGTTCCTCCAGCAAGTAAGCGCGCACCTCTGCGCAGGAGCCATTGTCGAAAAGCATCAGATCGTAATCGCCATCCGTGTTGGCGGCGATGCTGCCCAGGCAGCGCTTGAGAATTTCAAGGCTTTGGGCGTAGTAGCCCGCCAGGAAGGGGATGTAGCTGATGACTACCACGGTAACCGGGGCAGGCGGCGCGATGCTTTCCACTGATTTAACAGGATTCTGACCGACGCGCATCAGCTCTCCTCTACTCTTAGCAAGTGGCGACGCAGGCGGCGCAAGCGGCGCAAAAGTGCCCAGCGCCAGCCTGTGCCAGCACGCTCATCGGGTTGCAGCCAACGTTCGACCCGGCGAACACTGCGTGCCAAATTTGGGCGCTTGGCACGCATTTTCCCGGCGCGCAGCTCCAGATTGACGTCCAATAGCGTGTAAATATGGCGCATCCCACCAGCCAGGCGGGTATTCTCATCAGTTTCGGCGACGCGATAATGGGCGCGGCCCTGGGGCAAATGAGCGTAGTCATGGGTCTGGTGAATGATGGGTAGGGCAGACGTGGCATCCACAGCCAGCCAGGGTTGGGTGACGGCTTCGTGAATCATCCAGTTGTCCCAACCGGCGCGGCCAATGGCGAAATCGGGGACGCGGTTATAAAGGTGGCGTGGGAAGATGAAATAATCGCTACCGCCCTGGGGGTGTAGGAGTCCGGCACGCTGGATTTCGGCTTGCAGTTGACCCACCCAATTGCCGTTGAAATCAAGCGAGTCCTTGACCTGTAGATCGTAGCGCTGGCCCATCAGCACGAATTGCTCAGCTTGGCCGCGGACTTGCTCCAGGACGGGCAGCGTTTCGGGCAGCAGGATGATATCGGCGTTCACAACCGCGAGCACAGGCGCCTCGCTGGAGGCTCGGGCGGCTGCAAGCATGGCGCTGACCAACGGCGTGCCCTGCGCATTGCGGGCCACATCTTTAATATGCTGGACACCAAGTTCTTTGGCGGCTTTGGCTATCCCCGGTTCGTCGCCCTGCAACCACACCTCAACCTGATCGCCGAGAGCGGCCCAGGAGTGGATGGCGTTGCGCTGAATGGTGTTGATGTGCGCATCCGTGAAAGGCTTGGGGGCAGTGAAAATGGCAAGGGTGCTCATCGGCGCTCATCCACCTCGCGGTAGCCGCGGTGCTGTACGTCGGCATTGATCTCGGCAAGCCGGGGATTGGCCTCAACCAGGGCAAGCACCTGCTGCCAGGTGAAATCGTCGCCTTTGAAAGCAGAGACCAACTCCTGCAGCAGTTCCAGATCCTCAGCAGTATCCAGCGTCCAGCGGTGCTGGCCCAAATCGGGCTCGTGGCGGATGTGCAGGATGTTGAAGCGCTCGGGGTGCTCATAGAAGTAGGGCATCACATGTTCGCGCTCGTGAGGCTGCTGGGCTTCCTTCCAAGCAGTTTCAAGCGCGGCGAAGGTGCAGAATTCCGCGTCCAAACCAATGGGGATTGTGCGCTCTCCCGGCAGGCGATTGGCGGCAAAATCCAGCAGCGGATCGGCGCTAAGGAAAGCAGCCAAATTGGCATCCAGCATACCAGGGTCAATCAAGGGGCAATCGCCTGTGAGGCGCACGATGACATCCGCATTGGCCTCACGGGCCGCCTGATAGTAGCGATCGAGCACGTCGTGCATTGAGCCGCGGGTGTAGGGGTAGCCGTGTGTTTCGCAGAATTCGGAGATAGCGTCGTCTTCCGGGCTGACCGTGGTAGCAACCAGCACCTGGTGGATGCGCTCAGCGCGACCAGCGCGGCGCAGGACCCAATCCAGCACCGGGCGACCGCCCAGATTCGCCAGCACCTTGCCGGGCAAGCGACTGGAGCTCATGCGGGCCTGCACGATGGCGACGACGCGCGGCTCAGGCATGCAGCCTGGCCAGTTCGTAAGCACGTTGGATGCCCAGCTTGTTCTGCTGCCAATCGGCGCGCTCTTCGGCGCGGGCGCGCGCAGTGTGGCGCATTGCGGAGAAGTCGGTTTCTTCCTGCGCGGCATGCAGGATGGCCGCGGCCAGCGCATCGGCGTCGTCTACCGGGAAGAGCCAACCTTGTGCACCGGGTTCAATCCATTCACGGTTGCCGGGAATATCGGATACCAGCGCGGGTAGGCCGCTGGCCAGCGCCTCCATCAGCGAGACGGATGAGCCATCGCTGTGGCTGGCGCTGAGGTAAAGGTCGGCAGCCTGGTAGTAAGCCGGGAGTTCAGATTGGGACACCTGGCCTGCGAAATGGACACGATCCAGCACCCTACCCTGCTCGAAAACGGATTTAGTTTCCTGTTCCAGCGATCCGTTACCCAACAGGAGCAGGCGCAGACCCTCGTGCTGCTGGGCGGCGCGGACAAAGCTCTGTGCCAGCGCTAAGACACCGTAAAGCGGCTCCCAGGCACGCGTGTGCAGCATAACGAAGGCATTTTCCCAGCCGAGCCGCTCGCGCAGCGGGCTGGTTTCTTCCAAGGGCGAGAACTTTTCCAAATCCACACCCCAGGCAAAACGCACGACCGAGGTACGCGGAAAATCGAATTGGGCTGCGGCGTCTTCGACCGCCATGCAATCGGCCATCAAGGCATCCGCTTGGCCCAGCGCAAAGCGGATATTGCTTGCGGCACGCGTGCTTTGCTGGGCTTCCCGCAAAATATCAGAGCCCCAGGACATAAGCGCCAGCGGATGAAAGCCGGCGCGGGCAGCCAGCGCGCCGCAGGTGTGCAGCGGGCCGGCGTGAATCAGATCGGGCTGCAAATGCTGGATCACGCGGCGCAGGCTCCGGACCAAATGTGGGGCACGCGACCAGGCGAAAGGGCCTTGCCCGCCATCCCATTCGATCTCGATGGCGCCCTCCGGAAAATGTCGTTCCTCCAGCCGCGGGCCGCGCTGCTCAAGGCGCAGAAAATGAGCCTCATGCCCAGCTTCAACAATGGCTGCCAAAAAACGATGATCGTGCGTGGCGTAATCACGGCTGAAGTACAGAACTTTCATACCAGATCAGTGGATCGAATTTCCCTGCCAAAGGGCAAATCGGCGGCGGCTTTTTTGCCGAGCACGGTGGGCAAATCCCAGGCCATCAGCGCACCCGGGGTGGCCGGGCGCAGCACTTCGAGCATCTCCTCGGTGAATACCTCGCCGGCTTTGATGTCGCAGGCGGCGCGCAGACAGCTACGTTGGACAACGTAGGTTTCCTTCTCGTTGTCAGCGACCCTCTTTTCGGTGGAGCCCAGGGCGCGCTCGAGGATGCGGACCTCCTCCACCATGTGCGCCCAATTGTCCGGGTTCAATGCAAACTTGTGATCGGGACCCTCGCGCTCGTTGCTGTCTGTGAAGTGGCGCTCGATCACGCGGGCACCCAGGGCCACAGCGCCCACTACAGGCGCGGCGCTCTGGGTGTGATCGGAGAGGCCAAGGACCACATCCGGCCATTTCTGATGATAAGTCTTAAGCACATTGAGGTGCAGATGATCGTAGTTGCTTTCGGCGGCGGTGTAATTCGTGTTGCACTGCAGGAGGACGATTTGCTTGTTCACCGGCTGGACGAGATCCATTACTCGTTCGACATCAGCCATCTCGCTGTCGCCGGTGGCAATCAGGATTGGTTTGTTAAATTTGGCCATACGCAAAATGGCATCCGGCCAGGACATCAGTCCGGAGCCTGCCTTATAGGCGGGAATATAGGGATCGAGCATGTCAATGGCATCGTAATCGTAGGGCGAAGAGAAATAATGGATATCAAACTCGTCGCAGGCTTCTTTGAGCGTGGGGGTCCACTCGAAAGGAATGGAGGCATCATCGTAGACCTCATAGACACTCTTTTTCCAGGCGGCCTGGTGGGAGAGCTGTTCCCCCAGGGATTTGAAGCCATAATCAGAGACGATTTTGGGCGCGCTGAAATTCTGAAATTTGGCGGCATCGGCGCCGGCCTGCTTGGCGAGGCGGATCAGCTCGATGGCACGCTGGAGATCGCCATCGTGGTTGGCAGCGATGTCGGCGATAAAGTAGGTGGGGTGCGTGAGTCCGACCTTTTGACCCTGAATCTCAATATCCATCCTGGCTCCTTCTAGTGAACTCGCTCAACGGCCATCGCCCTCAGGCGATCTGGATAGCCCTCGCGATGAAGTGCGTGGAGGCGATTGAGCCCCGTATGGACGTCGGGTAGATCGGCGCCTCGGGCAGCGGTGAGTTTGTCCACATTGAGGGTGAGATTGCCCGCGCGCGGGGCAGCATATGCGAGGCTGGGCGATTCGGTGGCCATCACCAAATCGGGATCAAAAGCAAAGCGTTCGGCTATGGCAACACCAAAATCGTATTTACTCAGTGAGACGGGACTGGCGACGTGAAAGAGCCCGGCCAATTCCAGTTCCATCATGCGCATGAGGAGCAGACCAAGATCATTGGCCAACAATGGGCTGAACCAGCGGTGGGTGAGGCCGGGAACGGATTCCCCGGCACTCAATTTATTATAGAAAAACTCGGCCAAGCTACGAGAGCCTGCCAAGGACCAACCGAAAAAATTCACGCGTGCCACAAGGGCATCCGGGTCTACCGCCATCACGGCTTCTTCCCCAGCCAGTTTGGTGGCGGCATAGATGCTCAGGGGGTGGGGGGCATCGTCCTCGGCGTAATTGCCCTTCTGGCCATCAAAGACGGCGTCGGTGGAAATATGCAGCAAGCGAATGCCGCGTTGGGCGGCTTGTTGGGCAAGGCGAGCGGGCAGATCCGCGTTCAGGTGTTGAGCCAGTTCAGGTTGGGCTTCGCAGGCATCCAGGTTGGCGAGCGCCACACAATGGATGAGCCATTCGGGCTTGAATTCATCCAGCAGGGGGTCGAGGGCGGCCTCGTCCAATAGATCGATCTGGCGCGTGGCGAAAGGCGCATCCACCAAAAGGTGGCTGTGCACCAAGCCGAGCACTTCGTGCTGGGGCGCGGCTTCCAGAGCCAGGTTGAGGCCCAGTAGACCGCTAGCGCCAGTGATCAGGATACGCGCCATGCTAGCCGGCAGCCTGTATTTCCGCTTCAAAGGGGGCGATCAGGGCAGCGATCTCTTTCTCGGAGAGCCTCTGCTGGTTCTCGTCGCTGGCATAGCGGAAGCCCTCGGGGAGGGCTTTGCCCTTCTTCTCCCAAGCGTGAACAAAGAAGGGACCCTGGGCGGGCTGGATCACGTACATATCGTCCAACTCGCGGGTGGTGCGGGCCTCATCCTCGGAGATAAGCATTTCGTGGAGTTTTTCGCCGGGTCGGATGCCGATGATCTCAAGTTTAGCGTCCGGGGCGATAACCCTGGCCAAATCGGTAAGGGTGGTGCTGGGCAGCTTGGGCACAAAAACCTCGCCGCCCTGCATCTGCTCGATACAGCGCAACACAAATTTCACGCCCTGCTCGAGAGAAAGCCAGAAACGGGTCATGCGTTCGTCGGTGATGGTGATGGCGCCGGATTGACGCTGGCGGATGAACATGGGCACCACACTGCCGCGGCTCCCGACCACGTTGCCGTAACGCACGCAGCTAAAGCGGGTGGGACGGTCTCCGGAGTAGGCGTTGCTCTGCACGGTGAGCTTTTCGGCGGCCAGCTTAGTGGCGCCGTAGAGGTTGGCGGGGCTGACAGCCTTATCGGTGCTGAGCGCCATCACTTTTTCCACGCGACACTCGAGGGCGGCCTCAACCACGTTGCTGGTGCCCAAAATGTTGGTTTTGATTGCTTCCATAGGATTGTATTCACAAGCAGGCACCTGCTTGAGGGCCGCGGCGTGCACCACGACATCCACGCCATCCATCGCGCGGGTGAGGCGCGGTAGGTCGCGGATATCGCCGATGAAATAGCGCAGGTTGGCCTGGTCGAAGCCGGCGACGCGCATCTCGTGCTGTTTGAGTTCGTCGCGGCTGAAGACGATCACCTTCTCAGGCTTATATTCCTCCAGCAAGATGCGGATGAAAGCCCTGCCAAAGGAACCAGTGCCGCCCGTAACAAGAACGGTTTTATTTTTCCAATCCATATTCACTCCTAGTTCACACCAAGCCCATATGCCGAATTAGGTAAAATGGCCGAATCATTGTAAGCCGACTGAGAGAGGCCATGCAAACTGCGCGTAAATTTCAAATTGCTTTTATTGTTCTGGTCGCGGTTTTTCTGATCTATGCCGGGACCTATATTTTTCGCAGCAGTTTCGTCGTCGAGGGCGAACGATATTTTGTGTTGAACGACGATGCCATGATCTCGATGCGCTACGCCCACAATCTGGTGCGCGGAGAGGGGGCGGTGTGGAACGCCGGCGAGCGCGTGGAGGGCTACAGCAACCCGGTGTGGATGCTCTATATGGCCTTCTGGCATCTGCTGCCCATCTCGTTGTCCAAGATGAGCCTGCCGATCCAGATTACCGGCGCGCTGCTGCTGGCAACCAATTTGGTGTTCGCGCGTCGTATCGCCCTTCTGCTCACTAAAAATGAATGGATCGCGCTGGGAGCGGCGACGATGACCGCCTTCTATGGCCCCTTGAATAACTGGGGGCTGCTGGGCATGGAGGTCAGCGCGCTGGTGCTGATGGTGAGTATCGCCACCTGGTGGACGCTGAAGGCCGCCGGGGACGGACGTTTCGACTACCGACCCTATATCCTGTTGGCAGTGGGCACGCTGGTGCGCATGGATATGGCCGTGCCGTTTTTGACCCTGCTGGGGATCAATCTTTGGCTGGATAAGGCGCATCGCAGCCAGCACCTCAAATTTGGTTTTGGCTGGCTGGCGGCCGGGCTCGGCCTGCAGACGATCCTGCGGCTGGCCTACTATGGCGAGTGGCTGCCCAACACGTATTACCTCAAAGTGACGGGCATGCCGCTGCTGGTGCGCGTCGGCAATGGGCTGATCGCGCTGTTCAAACTGGTGTGGAACACGGGCTGGCTGCTGGCACTTTTGCCCTTCAGCGCACTGCTCTACCGACGCGAGCGTGCCACGCTGACTCTGCTGGCACTTTTCGCCGATCAGGTAGCCTACAGCGTCTACGTGGGCGGCGACGCCTGGGAGCACAAAGGCGGGGCCAACCGCTATATCTCGTTGGCGATGCCGCTTTTCTTTATTTTGCTGACCACCGCGGCCAGCACCTTGATTGAGAAGCTGGCCACGCTGAGGGATGGCAAGCGGCTCCCTGCGCAAAACCTCAAGCACGGGCTGCTGATCGCCTTCGTGCTGCTCACGCTCGTGCAGGTCAACAGCACACTTTCTACCGATCTTTCGATCACCTGCTGTCCGCTGCGCATTTCGCTGTTCACCAGTTCGGGCTACCGCAGCAACATCGATTTCACGGTGGCCAACGAGGAATACGTGCGCATTGCGCGCGCGTTGAACCACATGAGCACACCTGAGGCGAGCATCGCGGTGGTGGCGGCGGGCGCCATCCCCTATTTCAGCGACTTGCCGGCCATTGATCTGCTTGGCAAGAGCGACGCGGTGATTGCCCGCACCGAGAGCCACCTGCCCCAGGCGCCACTGGCACGCCTGACCAGCTTCCGGCCGGGGCACAGCAAGTGGGATTACAGCTACTCGCTGGGCGTGCTGCACCCGGATATCGTCGTGCAGTTGTGGGAGGATGCCGACCAGGCTCAAGAATTCCTCCACGAATACGTGACAGTGGAAATCGACGGATTCCAGTTCACGGCACGGCAGGATTCACCGCAGATTCTTTGGGACCAGGTAACCATCATCGACGAATAAACGCTCATTTTTGAATGACCACCAGGGGGTAAAGGCCGCGCTCGCCAAAGAAGCGCGGGAAGCGATCTTCCAGCCAAAAAAGCAGACGCAGCCAATAGCGGCCACCCCATTCTGGGCGAATGAAGAAACGCATCACGTTGGTGCTCATTGTGCGCCAGACGCGGATGCGGTAATTAAGGCGCCCATCCAGAGCCTGGCGCAGCCAGCGCGCATCGTGCTTGACCACGTGGGTACCCGCTTCTTTTTCTTCTGCATCCATCTCCTTGAAAGCGACGCCCTTGCGGGTTTTCATCCAGCCCTTTAGCGTATCCAGGCGATCCATGAGCGGCGAACGATCCCAGCCGTTGACCACCGCAGCGCGGCGCCCAAGGGCCAGTACGCGGGCCAACTCCAAATATGCGGATACATGGTCCTCTTCGGGGAGATGGTGAATAGTGTGCAGGGAGACTACGCCATCAAAGACTTCTGGGGCAAAGGGCAGCCGAGACACGTCGGAAACGGCAAAGAGGCCATGATCCCCGATGCGCTGGCGAGCGGCGATAAGGGCGGTGTGCGAAATGTCGGCGCAGACGCGCTTCTCATATCCGTGTGAGTATTCAAGATATTCAGGATACTGGATGGGGCCGGAGCCAGCATCCAGAAAGAAGCGGCCGCGTGGCGCAATATAGCGCTGCACGCGCTGATGGCAGCGATGAATGTATTCCTGCGCAATGGGGCGCAAATCCTCGTAGCGGGCGTTCTGGTAGAGACCCTCTGAAATTTCTTTCCAACCCACGCGGTTGTAGAAGGTGCGCACCTGGCGCTTGATCTCAGCGTCAGTCGGGGTCATGACGGATTCCATTCGAAGGCTGTTCCGGTAAGGTAGTCAAAACTGGCGGCGTATTGCCCCTGGCCTTCCGGCGAAAAAAGATCAGCAGGCGAAACCGCAGAGGTATCCTCGGCGAAGTGCAACAAATGCCAAGGGAAGGGCTGCGGATAATCAAAGAAAAAGCGGTAGGCGTAGTGCCAGGCAGTATCCACCTGCTCGGGGGTCGGGCGGGCAGCCGACAGATCGGCCAGGCTGGCTTCAAGGTCGGCGAAATATTCCTCCCAGCTGTGGGGATCGCGGGTGAAGCCCTTGCTGCGGTAATGGGTCTGGCCCACGACGATGACGGGCAGGCCGCTCATAGCCATCTCAAGACCCACGGTGGTGGTATAGACCATGCCCAGGTCAGCGGCTTCGATGAGATCGTAGGTGTTGACAGGGTCACCAGCGGCCACCAGGCGCATATGGGCGGGCAGCTTGGGCAGTATTTGAGCGACCAAATCAGCCACGGAAGGCCCATCCAGGTTGCGCTCGCCAGGGTGCACGCGCAGGACGAATTGCACGTTTTGGCGGGCTGCAAAAAACTCGAGTGTGCGGCGCAACCAGGTGCTCATATCGCCGCTAAAGGTAGCGCGGCCCAGCGTAAGGCTGTCGCCGATCACGTTGGCGGCCAGCAGCACGACGGGGCGCGCATCAAGGTTCAGCCTGGCGCGCACCTTTTGGGCGCCCTCGGAGGGCACATCCTGCCATTTACGATAGAAGTTTTGAAACAGGCCAGCCTGCTGGCGGGTGGCAAAGAGTGCGCGCACTTTCTCGCGCTGGGCATCGTCAAAGGGCAAATTGCGGCGCGCCGCCCACATCGCATCCGTGTCTTGAAGCATCACGGAAGCATCCTGCGCCAACCAGATGCGGCCACGCTGCTCGCCAAATTCGTAGGAAACCGCAGGCACACCGGCATGCTGCGCAGCTTGAAACACGGCCCCGAATTCAAGGATGAGACCATTGGGCACGATGACCACATCCGGCTGATTGGCCTCAATCCAGCGCAAAGCGGCAGCAGCCGCCTGCGTGTTGCGAGCCAGGCGCAATTGATAAAGCTGCGAGGTTCTATCGACTTCCTCCACCTGGAGCGTGTACTGGGTATCCATGATCGAGACCCGTTCAACAGCCGCGGCCAGCGTGGTTGGCAACGCGGGCACGTCCGTCGTCAGTAAGGATTCGAGGTGAATGAGCTCTTTGGCGGGCTGGAACAAATCGCGGGTGTAGAGTTCCCGGCGGCGCAGATCAAATTTGGAGACTGGTTTGCGCCAATTCGAATAAGGCGAATAAGCCAGAGTCACGTTGTGGCCGAGGCCAGCCAGCGCCAGGCCGGAGAGCGCAGCATGCTCCAGCCAATAGTGGAGCGTGGCGTAGAGCAGCACCTTTTTGCCTGATTGCGCTCGCAACGGGGAGGCAACTGCCTGGCGCACCCATTCCGGCAGGGTCGCCCGCAGGCCCTCCAGCTTGAAGCCGCCCACCGGCTCTTTGCGGCCGTGCAGGGCCCAATCGATCTCGGCTGCCAGGGGCAAATGGCCCAACACGCGTTTTATTCGGGGGCTGCGCAACATCTCAGACCTTAACCTTCTTTATAGCCCAATCCAGCTGAGGGCGAACCAGGCCCTGGCGCGGCTCTGTCCATTGCATACCAGGGGCGCCCATCGCATCCACATTGAAAGCCAGGGCACGCTCATCGTAGAAAAAGCGGCGCACACGGAAGGCGCTGGCGTTCATGCCGAGCACATATTGGCCTTCATTGAGCCAGTTGGCCGGAATCTGAGCCTGACTGAGAAAACGCCCGGCGGCGCGGCTGCCAAACTTCTCGTAGGTCTTGGGGGCATCGGTATCGAAGGAAGTGAAAACAATTTCGCCACGGATGGTTTGCAAATAGACGCCCACGCGCAGGCCCTGAATGGGCTCGCTGAGTTCGTATTCAATCTCGATATCCAGCGGTTCTTTGGAGAGCACCGTATCGGCTACCTTGCCGCGCGGATCGCGCACGCGTAAAGCGATGGGCTTGAAAGGAGCCGCGTCGGCGGGGATTTCATCGGCAGACCAGGTGCGTTCGCCGCTCTGTGAGAAACCGGAGGCCATGTAGTAGTCCACCGCTTCGCGAGTGGAGGCGGAATGCACGATCTGGCCGTGATCCAACACGATGGCCTGCTCTGTGAGGCGCAGGATGGCGGACATGTTGTGAGACACGAAGAGCACGGTGCGGCCCGCCTCGGCAACATCGCTCATCTTGCCCAGACACTTGCGCTGGAACTCCGCATCACCGACAGCGAGCACTTCGTCCACCACGAGGATCTCGGGTTCCAGATGGGCAGCCACGGAGAAGGCCAGGCGCAAATACATGCCGGATGAATAGCGCTTCACCGGCGTATCGATGAACTGGCTAACGCCGGCAAACTCCACGATTTCGTCGAATTTGGTGGCAATCTCCTGGCGCCTCATGCCCAATACAGCACCGTTGAGGAAAATGTTCTCGCGGCCGCTCAGCTCGGGGTGGAAACCGGTGCCCACCTCAAGCAGCGAGCCTACTCGGCCGGTTACTTCGGCATAACCTTCGGTAGGCTCTGTAACGCGCGAGAGGATTTTGAGCAGCGTGCTCTTGCCGGCGCCGTTGCGGCCAATCACGCCAAGGACCTGGCCCTTGAGCAGGTCGAAGGATACGTCCCGCAACGCCCAAATGGTCTGGGCATTATCGGCGAGTTCACCGCGCAAAAGGCGCCCGGGCCATGATGCAGCGCGCGCAATTGAATCGCGCAAGGTGCGATAACGGGTTTCGGCCTGGCCGCCAATACGATACTGTTTGCCGAGGCCGGCGACGCGGATGGCGTAATCTGTCATGGCTTAGACCGTATCCGCAAAGGTGCGTTCCATACTGCGGAAGTAGAAGAGGCCGCTCACCAGCAGGACCACGGCGACAAGTACCGAAATCCAAATGACTTCGCCCGAATAAATTTCGGAACCCAAGAGGACGTTACGAAAACCTTCGATAACGCCGACCATCGGATTGAGGGCATACAACCAACCCCAACCTTCAGGCAGGCGATCAAAGACTTCTTTCGCCAGGTAAGCGATCGGCGAGGCAAGCATCCAGAACTGGGTGAGGAAGGGGATCAGGTAGCGCACGTCGCGGTAATGCACGTTGAGGGCTGCCAGCCAGAGGCCCACGCCAAGGGCGGTGGTGAGGCCGAGGAGCAGGTAGAGAGGCAGCAGCCAGATCGCCGAAGTGGGGGCGATGCCGTAATAGATCATCATGCCAATCAGAATGACAAACGCGATAGCAAAATCAACCACACCGCTGAGAATGGAGGAAAGCGGCACGATCAGGCGTGGGAAATAAACCTTGGTGATCATGTTGCGGCTGGTGACCAGCGAACGCCCGGCATCGCTGATGGCCGTGGAGAAGAGGTTCCAGGGCAGCAGCGCGGCGTAGGTAAAGATTGGGCGGGGTACGCCGCCGGTGGAAAGACCGGCGAGATCGCCGAATAGCACATTGAAGACCAACATTTGCAGTACGGGCTGGAGGATGGCCCAGCCGGCGCCAAGCAGCGTTTGCTTGTAGCGCACCTTGATATCGCGCCAGGTGAGAAAATAAATCAGTTCACGAAAGAGCCACAGATCACGCAGATTCAACGAGGCGAGGCCCTTTTGAGGCTTGATCGTAAAGGTGTTCATTTCAGCCGAAGCGGGTTGGGCAGCATTCATACTGGGATGCGCTCGCGATGCTCGCGGTACCAATCAATGGTGTTGCGCAGACCGGTTTCGAAATCGGTGCCGGCTTTGAAGCCGAAATACTCTTCAGCGCGGCTGACGTCCAAACGACGGCGGGGCTGGCCATTTGGTTTGCTCGTGTCCCAAACGAATTCTCCCTTGAAACCAGTGAGACGGCCAATCAGCTCGGAGAGGTCCTTGATGCTGATCTCTATGCCCGAACCGAGATTCACCGGCTCAGCGCCGTCATAATTTTCAGCAGCCAGCAGAAGGCCCCTGGCGCAGTCTTCCACGTAGAGGAACTCACGGGTGGGTGAGCCATCGCCCCAGAGCTCAACCCGCTCCTCGCCGCGATCCTGAGCTTCAATGCATTTGCGCACCAGAGCGGGGACAACATGCGAGGTAGCCAAATCAAAATTATCGCGCGGGCCATAGAGGTTCACCGGCAACAAGTAGATGGCATTGAAGCCATACTGCTTGCGGTAGGCTTGGGCTTGGACGAGAAGCATCTTCTTGGCGAGGCCGTAGGGCGCGTTGGTTTCTTCCGGGTAGCCCTCCCAAAGTTCCTCCTCGTGAAACGGGATGTCGGCAAACTTGGGATAGGCGCAGATGGTGCCGAGAGCGACAAACTTCTCCACACCGCGCTCATAGGCCTGGTGCATGAGCGGCACACCCATCATCAGGTTGTAGTAGAAAAAATCCGCGGGGCGATCCTGGTTGGCGCCGATGCCGCCTGCCAGGGCGGCAATGTGCAGGAGGATATCGGGGCGGCCATCGTCCAGCATGCGGGTGATCTGGTCGGGCTGCACCAAGTCATAGTCGGCGCTGCGGGGCACAAAAATATCCTTGACGCCTTTTTTCTGGAGCTGCTCAACGACAAAAGAGCCGAGAAATCCGCTGCCGCCGGTCACGGTAACGCGCTTATCCTGCCAAAAGTTTTTCGCTATCATAGTTGCCTGCCTTACTGCACAATGAACTGTGCATTGCGGTAGCGCTCGTTTTGTGGATCGTGGATCAGGCCAGTCTGGAGGGCGTCAAGCACTTCGCGCACGCCATCATCCACGTCGAATTGGGTTTGGAAGCCGAGACCTTTGCGCACCTTTTCAAAGGAGGCGGTGATATCACGCATATCGCCGCCAAAAGTGAGATTCTTGTATTGCACACTAGTTTCGGGGAGGCGCTTAAGCACCAGAGCAACGATATCGTCTTTGCTGTAATTGCCCTGCTCAGCGCCTAAATTGTAGATTTCACCGCGAATCTTCTTCTCGGAAGCACCCAAGGCAAGCAGCATACCGGCAACTACGTCGCGCACGTGCACGAAAGAGCGTGAATAGCCGCGCTGGTAAATCAAGAGCTTGCGCTGGGTGTAGGCCTCAAGCACAAATTGGTTAACGATCAAGTCGAACCGGGTGCGCGGTGAAATGCCGTAGAGCGTGGCCAGGCGAAAAATCATAGGCGCGCAGATAGCGGCTTTTTGCGAGAGGAGGAATTCCTCAGCGGCAATTTTGGTTTCGGCATACAGGGATTGGGGTTTGAGCGGAGAGTCTTCGGTGACGGGTTCACCCCCATCCGATGCGCCATAGTTACTGTAGGTGGAGGAAAAAATGAAGCGGCCGGCGCCCAACTCCTCCGCCTGCTCAAAAACGCGCTGGGTGGTTTCAACGTTGTATCGCCAGGCGACTTCGCGCCCAACAGCCTGGCAGGCGGGAAAGCCTACGATTGCCGCCAAATGAACGATAGAGTCCGGTGGGGATTCGTCGCCCTTGACGGCTTCACGCAAGGCGCGCGGCTCCCAGACATCCGACTTGACGAAGTGGAAATTCGGGTTGGGGAGATAGGCCATGAGTGAATCACCACCGAAGAGCAATTTATCCAGCACCGTGACGCGATGGCCGGCGCGCAGTAATTCGCCGGTGAGCAGCGAGCCGATGTAACCGGCGCCGCCGGTGATCAGGACGTGCTGGGGCTTCACGAATGCCCGTCCATAATGAGCTGAACCTTGGGGCCGCGCACGCGAAGAGTGGGCGCGGAGGAATCGCCGTTTAGGATGGTGAGGCCCTTTTCCATGCATGTCAGACGGCAAATATCGGTGATGTCGTCGGGGCTCTCGGTTTCGGTTTCTATGCGCACGCCCTCATAACCCGCGGCGCGCACATCATCCAGCATTTCCGCTACCTGCATGCGAGTTTTGCGATAGAGGCGCATGGAGCGGTCCACATATTCGACGGTCAGGCGGGCGCGCAGCGCGATGCCTTGGGGTGTGATCAGGTAGCGCAGTTTGCGGCGCTGGGCGCGCTTGACCTTCACGTAGCCCTTCTCAATCAGTCGCTTGATATGCCAGTTCACCGTACCCACCGCGACTCCCAAGTTGGAAGCCAGGGATGCCTGAGTCACGTCTGGATCGTTTTCGATGTGTTCGAGGAGGAGCCGGTCGCGAGCCGATTCAGTAGTTTGCTCGATTGCCATTCACAGGTCGCTTTCTAAAATTCAAGTGTTGAATTATAACCCGTGAAATAAAAAGGTCAAGACCCCACCCAATCCCAAATAGCATATAACGCGGCGGTGGCAAGCCCCAAGCCAATCACGTGGTGAAGTTCAACAATGGGCCAATCGAGCGTTCCATAACGGCGCAAATACCAGGGGGCAAACCAGGCAACCATTGCCAGCACCCCGCCAATCGCTCGCCGCAACCAAGGGTCGCGGCTTTCACGCTGCTGCACTATAGCCCAGGCAGCGAGCATGAGCTGAATACCCGCAAAGGCCGTGCGATAGCGGGGGCTATCCCAGAGGTCACCGCCACCGCGGTAGGAGGCCAACAGCACCACAACCCAGTTGGACAGCAGCAGGACACCGGGGAGCTTGAACCATTGCCTGAATCGGGTGGCAAGATAGCTGGAATAGAAGAGCAGGGCCAGTACGACTGTCCAGCCAAGGGCACGCCAGACCGCGACCACGCGCCAGAGTGGCAGGCCATCCGCAAAAATGGCGGCGGGCAACAAGGGGCGAAAGACACCGTAAATGAGCAGGAAGGGGATCTGTCCCCAAAGCGGCATGCGTTCGAACTGGCGGGCCACCCAGCCGGACGCGTTGGCGCTGATATAAGCCTGCCAACGGGCGGACTGCACAATCCAGAGGTCGCCGCGCAGGAGCACAAAAGCCAGGGCAACAACTGCCAACAATATAAGCACGATCCACACGCTGCTTCGGCGAGAGACCTGCCAATTGCCCAGCGCGAGGGCCACAAAGGCGAGCAAGCCGAGCAAGGAGAGCGCGAAGGGCAGGGAAAGGGGCAGCGCCAAAAGCAGGGGAACGATCACAAAGGCAAGGCCGCCTCGCGAGCGTGAAGCGTGCAGACGATGCAGACCGTAGAGGGCGGCGACTGTAAGCGTAATCGAGAAGGCCTCGCGCATCTGCGAACTGCCCAGCAGCATCGCTTCGGGATACAAGGCCAGACCCCAGGCCGCCAGCCGAGCGGCAGGCTCGCCCCAGGCACGGCGTGCAAAAGCCCAGGCAAAGAGCAATGCGCTTGCCGAGACGACCGCGGCGATAGCTAGCAAAAGTAAGGGTTGGTGAAGCGGCCCTCCCAAGAAGCGATACACAAACGCACTGAGAAAGAGCAGGCCGCCGTATTGATCGCTGGCGCTAAAGCCGCGGAAGGCATCAAAAAGCGGCAGATCGGATTGGGCCAACTCCCAAGCGGCAGTATCACGGTTGAAGGCATCCTCCATAACATAACCGGCTTGCTGAACCGGCGTGTCGTAGCCCAACGCGGGAAGACCGACCAGCCAGACAACGCCAAGAGTGAGGCGCAGCAGGGCGGCGGCGATGAGGAGGACTAGCAGCCAGCGAGGCGGCGAATCGGCACGGATGGCGCGCCAAGTCAGCGCCAGGATAACGGCGCAAACCACAAGGACAAGGAAGAAGGAACCCCAGCCCGTTAGAGACGAGAAACCCATGGAAATCCAGGCAAGCGGCAGCGCCAATCCCGCAAGAGGCAACGCGAGCCGTGCCGAAAAACGAAGCGTGTTTTGATTAAGGGAAAGCATCAGGAGCCCGCGAATTATAGCCTGAGCGAGGATGCGCGCCTATTCGCAGGCAGTGGCCGGATCGCCGGCATAGAGCCAGCGTGGATCACCATTGGACACTAGTTCGAGCAAACCAGCAGCGCGCCCGACACCGCCGCGACAGGCAAAGACAATGACATCCACGCCCGATTTTGGCCTCGATTTATAAACAAAAACAGGGTCACTCGGCAGCCAGAATGGGGTTGGCAAAGAAACGCTTAAAGGTTCAGGCCCAACTAAGTAAAAGGTGAGCCGACTGAACGGTTGAACGGCTGTGAGTGCAAAATCCGAGTCGGGCTCCCCTTCATTGGCGTCGTATTCGCGGGGGTAAAGAGCGCGACCCACATAAGGCGTCACCTGGTTGGTTTCCAGGAGATGGACCAGCGCCGCACTCTGTTGATTATGAAAAGCTGCATCTAAAATCAAAGCTGCTTCTTCGCGGGTCATGGGCTGAAAGCGAGGCGGGATTAAACGCTCCACAGCAATTGGGGTGCATCCAAGGGCAATGATCAGGATTGGGGCCAATGCAGGCGCGACCCAGCTTGGGAGTCGGGAGGGTTTTCGGGGCTTTGGTTCGGGACTGGAGGGCGTCATCCAAGCTGTTTTGCCAATCAGGGCAAGGACCCAAATTAGCAATTGCGCCAGCCCGAGCGCATAATAAAGCATCAAAGTCCAATCGACGGGCTGGTTGTAGCGCCATCCAGAGACACGCGCCAAAGCCAAATTGAGGCTGAATCCAAGATTAAGCGCCAGCGGCACCAAGCCGGCCCAACGCAAATGTCGCCAGGCCAGCGCGATACCCAACGCAATGAGGGCAAGATTGAATGTAAGTGGCAGCAGGGTCTCTGATAGCAGTGCGCCGTCCCAGGAGGGCCAATAGGGCAGCTCACGCACATGGGCTTCCAGTCCGCGCAGCTCAAAGGAGAGCGGCAGCGGCATCACGGTGAGATAAAGATTACGCAGGTAGTTATCGGCCACAAAACCCGCCACCTTGCCAGGCTGCTCTGCGATGAAGCCTTTAACTTGCGCCATATGGCGGGCATAGTATTCGCCTTCCGTCTCGCCGGGCAGAAAGTCGGTTTGGATGGAAGCCGGGTCATCGCTGTATCGCTGCGCCAAGTAGCTGGCTGCCGTGGATTGCTCAATGATCCATTCGCTAGTGAGCGCGTGGTTTCGCAGCAACCAGGGGCCAACCGCAAGCATGATACCAACCACAAAAAGGGCCAGCGAAAACCAAACCGAACGCCAGGGCATCTGTTTTGAGCGCAGCGCAGGAATGGCAAGCAGAGCCAGGGCCGGGATCAAGGTCAGGTTTTGCGAGCGGAGCAGAAGCAGCAAGCCCAAAACGCCGCCGGTCCACAGGGCAAGCCGGCGCTGCTCGGGATAGGTCAGCCAATGAACCGCGAGTAGCCCAAGACCGGCAAGACCGAGCGCCGCCGGCAAATCGGCCATCAGCAACTGGGCATGAGATACATTGATAATCCCGCTAAGATGGACCCCATTGGCTTCACGGATTAACACAAACCCGGCCATTAACAGCCCGGCGAGGTGGCTATGCAAGCGGCGACCCAGAAAATAGAGAATAAAGGGAAAGAAGATTAAGATGCGCATCTGATCGTTCAGTAAATCACGGTAATCGCCCTCAGTAATTTTGTGCAAGCCGGCCAATACCAGTGCATAGAGCGGTTTTCGTACGGCTTGCAGATCATTGAAACGAAAACCTTCGCCTATTAGAACGTTGTTAGCGATCACATCATGATTGAAGGCATCTGAAAGGGGATAACCTTCGAAACTGGGGGGAACAGGAGGGCTGCTGTAGTAGCTAGGGGCGGCAACTGGAAACAACCAAAAAAGGGGAAACATCAAAAGAAAAATAATGCCTAAGTATTTGTTCCAAAAGCCAGGCCATTGTTTTGCCAAGGCTAGAACGACAAGAGACACAAAACCAACCAGGAATATCTGACTAGAAAGCAGTGGGGCTCCGGGCGCGTTCCATTCGGTGAGGTCAAAGCCCAGACCGAGGCCGGTGAGCTTGATCACCAGCCAAATCAGGAGAAAACCCGCAAAGAGAAGCGCTGCTAGCCGCAAGGCAGGGCGTTCATTATTAAAAACCTCTGTGCGAAGGCCAAAGCGGTGGGCCAGAATCAATGCTAAGG
Organism: Chloroflexota bacterium; assembly: GCA_009391835.1. Lineage (GTDB taxonomy): Bacteria > Chloroflexota > Anaerolineae > Anaerolineales > UBA11579 > QWJF01. Next base: position 40,483 of record QWJF01000006.1, read on the forward strand.
CCACCGCTGCACCCACGATCAGTTGGCCTAATAAAGGCGCCAAGCGCGGCAAATAAAGCGCCATTGGCCCAAGCAACGCCGCGGCGCGATCCGGGGGCAGGAAGTAGAAGCTCCAGGCCGCCGTGAGGGTTAAGAGGCTGATCCCAACTGCTACAGCAAAGGTGATGCCGTTCGCCAGCCGTTCCTCCAATTGCTGGCTGACTCCCTCTACCCATTCTGGATCTCGCCGGGCTTTCAAAGTGAATATTGTGGCCACTACCGCGAGCAGGAAGTGTAGTCCCACCAATAGTAGGCGTTGGGCCGAGTAACTGAACAAGACCACGCTGCCGACTTCTGAGGGAACCGACCCTGCCACGAGAAGGGCTAGCCACGCAGTCAATGCGACAATAAGCGCCGCAGGTCGGAGGAGCGTCTTAGCAGTCAAAATCGCGATCTATGGGGACAAACAACTGGATGGCGGCTTCCCGCCGATTGGCGACCGATTCATAATAGTCCAGCAAAGGAACCGTCACCCACCGCACCCAAGCGTTGTTTTCCTCGATGAGGCTATCGCCAAGCTGGTCGGCATCGGAATACTTGTAACGCAGGGCCTGGCGCTCTGTCAGGATCATGGCAAATCGTCCGGCTTCAAGGTCGGTGCGAAATTGATCGAAGTAAGCCTCATTGTCCGAGAGGGCTTGGTTCATGACATACTTTTTCTCATACTCCACCACCAGGGGCAGATCGCCAAGCTCGCCGAAGGTGAGCAATTGGCGCTGGTCCATCAACAGCACGTCTCCATGTTGGGCGGCACAGGCGACGCGCTCCTGGAGACGCTCCAGCTCCCATTGCGTTTGGGCGGGATCCAGCCTTTCTGGGGGGCGTCCGGCCACAATTGGCCAAAAGGCGGGGATCAGAACCATGACAGCCAGCAAGCCCCGCACGTAGGGGGAAGCGGCCAGCCATTCAAGCAGCCTGCCATGCAAGCCTGCCTCCCATGCCAGTCCGGCCACCAAAATCAAGGCTAGCAGGAACATGTCTAGATTGTGGAGGTCGGCCCCGCCGCCAATCTTGGCTGAGGCAATAATGCCCACAACCAGGAAAGCGAGCAAACCGCCCACGGTAAACACACGTTGCCAAAGGGTGGTTTTCCAGACGCCTTTGTGGATGGCATAAATAAGTAAAAGGATGAGCGGTAAAGTGGCGAGGAGCAATCCGAAGAGGATTCCGGGCGCGTAGACCTCGTTGGGCAGCAGGCGATACCAGAGCAAATCCTGGCGGGTGGTGGCCTGGGTGAGGCCTTCCAGCGTTTCAATTGAGGCGCGTAGCGTGGGCGTGGGTAGCGGGCCGCTCGCTACTGGGAACGCTGTAGCGCGCGGTGCAGATGTGGCCGCGGGTGCTGAAGCCAGCAAGCCGGACGCCACGCCGATCAAAATGGGCAAGCCCTTGGACCAGATGCCGGCGAGGCCCAGCGCGATAGCGCGCAGCCAATCGCGCGTACGCAACTCAGCATGCAACAGCACAGCATCACCCAATGCCAGCATCACAGCCCACATGCCAGGGGCAAAGCGCCAACTAAAGCGACTGACACCCGCATAATGGCCGGCCAGGAAGACCAGCGGCAGCGCAACCCAAAGCGGTCTGCGCCGCGCGCCAGCCACCAAGATAGCACTCAGGACTAGCGGCGTATAAATCGGCCCCTGGCTCAGAAAAATCAGCGCCCATAGGCCGGTTAGAGCCCACAGGCTGCGGCTCTCCTTGAGAGGGCGAAAGGCAATCCAACCCAGCAGTGCGTAAGGCAGGGTTACCAGGATCGCGCCCCACAAACGAACAATCTGGATCGAGACATCCGGGATCAGGAAGGGCAGGCCCCATAAGGCCTGACGGCCACGATCAATGAAGGCGAAGATCTCCTTGCCCGCCGGGTAGTTGTAACGGCCCGAGTCGAAAAGCACAGAATAATCCCAGATGCGGTTGCCCTCCGACCAATGCTGTGAGAAGGGATAAGCACTGACCAGCGAGAAGGATTCGGTCAGGGTAAGCAGGACGCCGATGAAGAGGCCGGCCAAGAGCAAGGCAGGCAAGCTAAGTAGTTTGTCCGGGTCTCTTTCTATAAAGAGTGAGGCGCCGAGTAGGGCCAGGGCGAAGATGAGGAAGCGGGTGGGCAAGCTTACAAAGAGAGCGCCCCAGGGCGAAAAAAAGACGAACCAGGCGGGCAGGGCAGCGATGAGGAGGGTCGGAATCCAACGAGCGCGGCCGAGACGAGCGCGTAAATTCTGGATTCGCTGGCGAAGCGGGGACAGACGGTTGGGTTGATAAAGGGCAAGCACAGCCAGCCCAAAGAGTGCAAGCGCCAGGAGTAAGTATACGGAAAGGGCCATAGCCCATTTGGCCGAAAAGCTGCCAACCAGGCGGCCCGAGCCATAGCCCAGTGTATAAAACTCAATGCCAACCAAAACAAGCACCAGGTTTCCAACAACCAATGCAGCAGGTCGAGCAAAGCGAGATTTTGCATCTCGGGCGGTGCTCACACAGGAACCTCATTGAGCTGTTTTTTTAGCAAGGCTTCATATTCGACGGCCATGCGATCTACGCTGTAATGGGCTTTTGCGTGGGCTTGCCCGGCGCGGCCCAGGCGCTGTCGAAGGGCAGGGTCGGCTACCAGCCTGAGAATCGCAGCGGCCAAGGCAGCCGAATCGTTCGGCGGGACAAGTAGGCCCGTGTTGCCACCCTCGATCACATCCACCACGCCTTCCACGCGAGTGGCCAGCACCGGCGTACCGGAGAGCAAGGCTTCCAGCATGGCCAGCGAAAGGCCCTCCCAAAGCGAAGGCTGCACAAAGATATCGGTAGCCAACAACAGTTGATCCACATCCCGGCGCAGGCCAAGGAACCGTACCTGCTTGGCGATGCCCAATTGGGCAGCCTGGGCCTCCAGCGTGGGACGTTGCGGGCCTTCGCCAGCGAAGGCAAAGACCACATGGGGAATTTGGGGCGCGACGCGCGCGATAGCCTGCAACAGCACGGTGTGCCCTTTTTGAATGGTGAGGCGCCCGGTGGTTAGCAGCAAGAGGCCCATTTGGGGCACGTCCAGCTCAGCGCGCAGAGCCGCGTTGTCGGTTGCCTTCAGAGTATTAATTGCCAACGGCTCAATGCCATTTTCGATGACAGTTACCCGTTCGGGGCGCACACCTTCGCGTTGCACGGCATAGTCCAACACTTGTTTGGAGACAGCCACCATGTGGGTGGCGATGCCTGAATTCACGACCCAGCCGTGCAAGCGGGCCACCCAAGCGGGCGAAGCCTCGATCAGGCCGTGGTGGGTGGCAATCCGAACGGATACACGCGCCAGCCAAGCAATCGGCAAGCTCAGAAGATTGCTATCGGGGGTAAAGGCCACTACGGCGCGCACCCCGCGCAAGCGGGCAAATAGACGCAGCATGCCAAAAGGCAGGCGAAGCAGGTTAAAGAGCGGGAAGTCGCCATGTTTCCATGCATTCAGCGAAATCACAGGAAAATCGTTTTGGGCAGACCAATCAGCAGCCAGGCCCTGTTTGTCGTAGAAAAAGACGGCTTGCACAGAGTACCCGCGTGCATGGAAGGCGCGGGCCAATGAGAGCAGTACGCGCTGAGCGCCCGCCATTTCCATCTGCGTGCCGAGAAAGAGGATGGGGTTTTTCATTGTGGGGGACGGCATAGATTTCTATGGGCGCGGTGAGCCGCGCAGCAAATTATAGCTGCTCAGCGTGCCCGGGCCGGATAGCGAAAGGCGCGCAACCGGGCCGCCAGCCAATGGCGCAAGCTCCGCGGCAGCCAGGAAGCTATCCAGGCGGCCCACACGCCGGCATTCAGCGGCCGATAGCCCAGGGCAGCCCGTGCGTGCTGGCGTGCCATCCCCATCAGCTCGGGCGCGCCCTCACCGAGCAGATTTTGCGCCAGGTTGGTGTACATATTGGCGTAGGCGCGGCGGCGCAGGGCTGCTGGAAGATCCGGATCTTCGGCGAAAGCTTTGTCGAGGGCGAAGCGATATCCATCCGCGGCGCCGATCTTAGCGGCGGTGCTAGCTCCGGAATGGACGCGCATGCGGTTGAGTACTTCAGGGACCACGCCGACAGGGTAGCGGCGGCCCACGCGCCGGTAAAGGTCAATATCTTCGGCCCAGGTCATGCGCTCGTCAAAACCGCCCACCTCAAGCACAGCGTCGCGCTTGAGCATGAGGCTGGAGGTGCCCAGCAGCACGGACCATTCTGCCAACATCCAGGGGTAAATCCAGCCTTGATAGACAATGGTATCGCGCAGGCCAAGATCCTGGCCTTGTTGGTTGAATTTACTGAATTGGGAGTGGACCAAGCCCAAGTCGGGATGGGCCTCAAAGAGCGCCAACTGCTTTTCGAGCTTGGTGGGCAGAAAAAGGTCGTCCGAATCGAGGAGCGCCACGTAAGAGGCGCGCGCCAACTGAATGCCGCGGTTGCGGGCCGCGGAAACGCCGCTTTTGTCCTGGTATTCATAGCGGACGCGCCTGGATTTGATATGCGGAGCCAGGCGCTGGCGAGTGTCGTCCGCGGAACCATCGTCGACTACGATGATCTCGTAATCGGTGATGGTTTGGGCAAAAACACTGGCAAGCGCCTCGAGCAGGAAGGCGGCACGGTTGTGGGTGGGGATGATAACGGACACACGCGGGTCGGTCATTGCTCAGAGCTCGCGTTTCAGATAACGGCGCTGGAGCGCATAAAGTCCGTCGAGGATGCCGAGACGGCGCAGCAGGGCACGCGCTTTGTTGCGCAACCAGCCCAGCAGCCAAAGCGGGCGACGCAGGTGCAGGGTGCGGGCATAGCCGGGAAGGTAGGTCTCTAGGGGCTGCCACTCGCCGAAGCTGAGCACCGCATCCAGACGGTAGCGGCGGGCAACTTCCAAATGCTCGGGGCGCACCTTGTCGTAGACGCCGTAGCGCAGTTGAATGGCGGTGCGATCAATGGCTGAAGGCTGTGCGCCTTCTCGAGTGCTAAGTCCCTGGGCGGCATCCGTAAAATAACCGAGAATGCCCTTTACGCGACCCATGCGCAGGCCGCGCGAAGCGAGGCGGGCCGAGTAATCAAAATCTGGGCCGACACGCAACTGCTCATCGAAGTAGCCCAACTCGGCACTGAGCCCGGCGCGAAATAGCCAGAAAGCACCGCCTTGAGGCTGGGCGCGGCGGAAAAAGCGCGGCGAATAGCGCGGGGTGTGGCGGCGCTGGCCGAGATCGTCCCCATAGTGGGCAACCAACAAATAATCCCCATAGCAAAGCTGCCAATCTGGGTGGGCTTCGAGAGCCGCAGCTTGGCGCTCAAGTGAATCGGCGAGGCGGCGATCATCCACGTTCCAGATCGCGAGATAGGGTGCGGTGGCGGCCTGCCAAGCGCGATTCCAGGAGGCGCCCAGCGTTTCCACCGGGCTGACGCGTAAACGCTTTACCTGATTGGCATACTTGCGCTGGAAGTCGGCAGCCAGCTTTTCTTCTTCGTCCTCGGGATCATTGAGCACCAGAACCAGTTCGCAGACATCAAAAATAGTTTGGGCCTGAACCTCGTCCAGGAATTGGGGCAGGTATTCGGCGGCGCGATAGAGCGATGTAAGAATGCTGATGCGGGGGGCAAAAGCCATAGTGGAGTTTGGCGCTATTCGCGCCACACGCGCCGGATGGGTTCGAATTCGTCGAGAATGCCAAGGGCACTGCGCACAAAATCGTCCGTGGTCCAGGAGGCGGCGCGCTTGCGGCCGCGTTGCACAAGGCCGATGCGCAGCATATCGTCGTTGACGAGCTTGCGGATGGCGGCCGCAATGTCTTTGGGTTTATCCGGCGGCACCAAAAGCGCGGCATCGCCCATCTGCTCTTGCGCGCCGCTCACGTCTGCGGCGATCACTGGGCAACCGAGGGCCATCGCTTCCAGCGGGGGCAAGTTCTCGGGCCCAAAGAAACTCACATAGGTGAGGGCCAGGGCATTTTGATAGAGCGCCACCAATTCGTCCTGGCTGACGAAACCAAGGATGTGCACCTGGTCTGCCAGGCCGAGCGCCTGTACCTGTTCGCGGATAAATTCCTGATTGCCGAAATCGGAACCCACCAACACCAGGCCCGGGGTGAACTTATCGGCTGCGCGCAACTCTTTGAGTGCCAGCAGCAGATTGACATGATTCTTGTGGGGCCAGAATTGGGCAGGGTAGAGCAAATAGCTTTCAGGTAAGCCGAGATGGCTGAGCGCGGGAGTCGATTCGGCTTCACCGGCGCGCAGGGCAAAGGCCGGCGTGGGGTGCGGAAGGATGTGGATGCGCTCTTCGGGAACGCGATAGAAACGTGCAATTTCCTCTTTGCCAGCCTGTGTACCAGCAAGTATGGCGGCGGCGCGCGGCAGAAAGCGGGCCAAGCCACGCTGGCGGATTTCCCATTCGCCCCAACGGCTAACTTCCGGGAACCAGGGCTGCAGACGATGCTGCAGATCGAGCACAATGGTCATAAAGGGCAGATCCATTGGCTTGGGCCGCGGGCTCAAGAACCAGACAAACTGCACGCCGGCCCTGCGAGCGATGAGCTCCAACCCACTGCTCCATTTTCGGGATTTACGCCAATTGGGCCAGTTGCGAGCGGTAAAGGCCCAGACCTTTTCAATCAGCCCCGGCTTGCGATAGGCCAGCACTGCGAGGTCGGTGCCGGAAATGCGTTCGCCGAGTTCATTCGGATGGGATGTAATGAGGACAAATTCGTGCTGGCTCTCCAGGGTGAGCCTGATCAGGCTATCCAGCACCTCATTTTGAAAGGTGTGTGCGCCCCCGTCTTCGGGATTGTATTCGTCGAGGAAAATACCGACTTTCATTGCGAATTCACAGGTTCAGGCACGCTGAGCCACAGCCAATACGTGCCAAGTTTGATCGTTTAACTCTTGATCCCAAGTGTACCCATTTAGCCAGTCCAGCGCCCTGAAATCGGCAGCACGAAGGAAGGCGTCCATTTCGGAAACCGTAAAAAAGCGGTTTACCTGCGTTTCCGTAAGCGTGGCATACGTGTGGTCATCGCGCAACTCGAAGATTTGGTAGTTGACCTCTGCCAAATTGCCCTGATCCAGGAGCTGCGTGGTGGCAATGCGCAGTAATTCGCCGTTTGGCATCGGCCAGCGGCGTACCCGCAAGGGGTCATAGTGGGAAAGCATGGCAGGCGCATGCCAGAATTCAAAGATAATAAGGCCATCGGGACGCAAATGGCGATGAACGCCACTGAGCACGCTGGCTATCGCCGCATCAGTTTGCACGTAGCCGATGGAATCGAAGAGGCAGATAGCGGCGTCGAAGCTTGGTGACTCGAGCTCCAGGGTGCGCATATCGGCCAGTTGGAAGTCGACAGAGGAAGCGCGCTGCGCCGCCTTTTTGCGGGCGACATCCAAGAGATCTAGTGAATAATCCGTAGCGAGAACAGAATAACCGAGTTGCTCCAGCTGGAAGGCATGATTGCCCGAACCGCAGGCCAATTCTAGCAATCGCTGGGTCTCTCCGTGGCCATAGCGCTTGATGCAGGCTTGCACAAAGGCCGCTTCCTGGGCGTAGGGTTTTTCCTTGTAGATGATGTCGTAATATTCGGCATGCTTGCCGAGGTAGGAAGTCATGCGGCTGCTTTCCAAGCCCCCGGAGCACGGCGGATCGCGTCGCAAATGTGGGCGATGGTGTTCTCGTCCAAGGTCCAGGTGGAGGGCAGATACAGGCCGGTTTCCCACAAGCGGTCGGCAACCGGAGCCAGTACGGCTTTATAGCCAGGTTGAGCTTCGAGCACGGGTTGCTGGTTCATGGGGCAAAAAAATGTGCGGGTTTGGATGCCTTCAGCCTCCAGTGCAGCAGTCAATGCATCGCGGCTGAGGCCAAACTCGGGATGCACAACAAGGCCAACCATCCAATAGATGTTGCGGGCCCAATCCAGCTCCACCGGGAGTTGCAAACCCGGAATATCCTTCAGGTTCTTTATGTAGGCATGGGCCACGCGACGCTTGTTCTCGATGATGCGTTCGATTTTGTGAAATTGCGAAAGACCCAGGGCCGCCACGTAGGCTGGCATACGGTAATTAAAGCCCGCTATTTCGTGGCGGAAACGCGGCTCAGTGAAGGCCAGGTTGCGTAGCAAGCGCAGGCGCTCCGCAAGGGCCTCGTCGTTGGTGGTCACCATGCCGCCCTCGCCGGTGGTGATGACCTTGTTAGCGTAAAAACTGAAGCAAGCCATGTGGCCAAAGGAGCCGGTCATGCGGCCGCGCACTGTGGCACCATGCGATTCGGCGCAATCCTCAATGACCAACAAGCCATGCTCGTCGGCGATCCTCATTAATTCATCCATATCCACAGGGTGGCCATACAGATGTACCGGGATAATCGCCTTGGTGCGCGGCGTGATGAGCTCTTCAAGCAGTTCAAGGTCCAGATTCCAGGTGTGGGGTTCCGAATCAACGGGAACGGGCAGGGCACCATTGTGCAGCGCGGCCAACGCGGTGGCTATGTTGGTGCTGGCGCTGACCAGCACCTCGTCCCCCTCACCAATGTCAGCCGCAGCGACTGCCAACTGGAGCGCCGAAGTGCCGCTGTTGACTGCCACGGCGTATTTACAGCCTACATAAGCGGCAAATTCATTTTCAAAATCTGTGATGCTCTGCCCAAAAGTTCCGGATACCTCACCGTTGCGCAGAGCGTTGGCAACGGCCTCAATATCATCTTCTTCGATAACCGGCTCGAAAACAGGGATCATTTTTTAACATCCACGAAAACTTTGTCTTCAGCTTCACCAAGAAAAGGGCCCTGCTTCACACTGATGCACTGCATATCTTCGATCACACGGATGGCGTGTACGCCGTGAATCAGCACAATGGCATCCCCAGCGCGCATTTCAATCTCGCGCAACAGGTCGCCCTCATCGCTGTATAGCTCCACAGCCAAGACGCCGCGCTGAACTACAAACATCTGTTGCAAGTCATCAATGCTGCGTTCAATCGGCTTGTGAAAGTGGGGAGGCTCCTTGAAACCAGCTTCATGGGCCAATAATCCGAACTGAAAAGAGGATTCAGCAGGAGAGTAGAAGGTGGTCTTATCCACTTTCGTGTTGGCCCAGATGATCTCGGCGTATTTTACGCCGCCATATTCAACGGTTTCAACTGTCATAACAAACCTCGAAGCCCGATTATAGTGCCTGGGTGTGGCATTAGGCCGTGCGGCGGGCACGGGCCTTACGCCGCAGGCGCCACCAACTGCGCACTCGCCAATAAGGGGGCATCAGGATGCGGAGCAGCCGTGTCGCCAAGAGGTAAAGCGGGGAGGCCAACAAACGCTGAATGTCGGTTTCGTCTCGCTGAGGCTCGGTTACGCGTCCCGATTCTAGATCCGCGCGCAATTCCAGAATGGCTTGCGGGTGCTGCCCTCGATAACGCTCCAACCACTGTAGGATGGGCCAACCCTGCTCACCCAGAAAGAGCGGCCGTTTGAGCGCCTGATAGCTCTCGTGAAACCATTGCTCATTGCGTCGAAATGTGTCGCTCCAGGCCACGTTGCTGTAGTAGCCAACCTTCTGGCGGGCCTGCTTGGGAAACACGTAGGAGTAGTGATACATAAAGATGCCGCGGCGGCGCAGCTCTTTGCCGGAAAGCCAGGCTGATTCGTACCGATCACGGCCCCGCTCGTCCAATACAGTGGGCGGGCGATGGGTGGTATAGGTGTGTCCGGGCCCCCAACGGAAGATGCGGCGCACCTCGGTAAATTCCTGCAAATACCATTTGCCCGTCGTAATCGCATCAAAGCTGCCCCAGAATTCATGGAAGGGGAATGAGATACCGCCCAATTCGGGACGCTCAGCGAGTAACTGGAGGACAGTCTGTTTGTCTGCATCGAGGTAAAACTCATCGCTATCCACCTGCCAGAGCCAATCGCCCGTAGCGCGCCGCGCATAAGCCTGGGACATTTCGTCTTTCTCAGGCCAGAAGCCATCCGTGTAACCTTCGTCCTTTGCAGCCACAAGAAGCACTTTGTTCTCGGGATCATGCTGCTTTTGAAACTCCTGGATCACAGTAAGCGTATCGTCTTTGGAGTGGCCGTCCGGCTTTGCCAGGCTGGCCGCGGCGCGCGCGGCCCCCTCGACAACAATAATCTGGTGCGCGAAGGGGTAGAGAGCCTTCAGGTTGTATTCCAGAAAGGGTTGGGCGTTAAGCGCAATGATACCGAAGGTTACACGGGTCATAGACTGTTAATTAGCTGTGCGTAGGCTTGAGTAATTTTCTCGGGATCGAACTTTTTTCGAGTAAACGTGAGCGTATTTTTGCGGAGCTTTGAAAGTTTTTTGGGGTCAAGCAAAACCGTCGCGTGTAGCACAAGCTGATCTGCATCGCCGAGTTTGACAAGCTCACCATTTTGGCCGGAGACAATGATATCGGGGTTGCCACCCGTGTCAAAGGCCAACATTGGCACGCCAAGCCATAAAGCTTCAAGCAAAGCCATGCTGAAATTTTCCATCAACGAGGGGGAGATGCCAAATGAGCAAGCCCTTACAATGGCCAAATGCTCTTTGTAGGGAATTTGGCCGGGTATATGGAGGGGAATTTTCCGCGACAGGGCTTTGAATTGAGCCGCGTAGCGCGGCTCAAGATAGCCTGGGACATAGAAGCCAATCGGTTGTTTTGCCAAATCGGCTAACCGCCAAATAATCTGCAGTGCATAGTCAGCACCTTTCAAGTAGCTGCCCGCCGAAGGCAAGTAGAGCAAAGGCGAGGCAGCATCAAGACCCAACTCGGCGCGCAAATCCTTTGCGGGGATATCCGCCAGTGCCTCCTTCTCGATGAGGTTGGGCAACAATTCCACGCGTCCTGAGAATTGATAGCTGCGCTCAAACCAGGCACGCATATAGTGCGAGGGACAAACCACCGCATCGACTTTGTCAACCACTTTCTGCTCAAGGCGCAGTGCAAGATGCCCGTCAAGAGTCGAATAATCAGGGGGGGCAGGTGGTTTCAGGAAGCGCTCCGGATTGTGATGCGACATCAGGATCAGGTTGCGATCCGCTTTTTTAGCGATCGCCAAGCCGGGCGCACCGTGGTCGGAGAGGATCACGGTTTGGGGATTGAACGCGTCGATGGCGCGGGCCATGCGACGGGCGCCAGCATAGGAAGCCAGGATATCCAGCGTTTGGTAGGCGCGCTTGCCGGGCTGAATCAGGCTGAAGACCAGTTTATTTACCCAGGTAAGCAGCTTGCGCAGCCAAGTGGGAGCCCCGCGGCGCACAATCATCTCTCCATCGGCAGCATGCTCATCACCAAAGGTAAAAAGGTTGGCTTCAAAGCCGTGACGGCGCAGGGCAAGCATGAGGTTATATTGCGCGCTGGCCACCCCACCAGCGCTATAGGGCGGCGCGGAATAAGCCACGATGGCGACGCGCTGATTTACCATCACGAGCGCAGCCCCCACTCACGCGCCAGCGCTTTGAGCCAGAATTGAGTGCGTTCCAGTGGGCTGCGACCTGCGGCGCGTGCCAATTCAGAACTGGAATATCGCCTCCAGCTTGCCATGCCGCTTGAAAGATTGACACGGCAGGCCGCCCACCAGCGTGCTTCGAGCGTTTTGGCGAAAGGCAGTGAGGCATAGCGTGCGCTCTTGCGGTTGGCATCAGCCAATTTGAGCAACCAGGCTTCAACCTGGTCAAGATGCTCTAGGCTGGTCTCGAATTGCCAACGGCTGATGGCGTTATGGCGTTTAAGTTCTGACGCGGTGGGTTTGAGGCCCAGATCGCGTAGCAATCCGGCGCGCATCTGATCGGCCATCACCTGCTGTTCGGCTGAGTGGAGAGCGCCGACCTGCCCGACATGAACACGGTAGCGCAGCAAGACCTTACCGAGATTGGCGAAACGCAGATGAGGCGCAGCGCGCACCCACAATTCGTAATCCTGGGCGCGCGCAATTTTTGGGTCGTAGCGCAGGTTGTGGCGCTCAAAGCTGGAGCGGCGCAGCATGGCCGAGCTATGCACGATCACAGAAGCAAACAGCATCTCGGCGCGAATCTCTGCGTCCGTTCGTGGATAGCGCCAGGTTTGCTCGGTCTGCAGGCCGATAGTGCGCGTCCAGGTGCCGCACACATCAATTTCCGGGTGTGCATCCATGTATGCGACCTGCTCGGCAAGGCGCGCGGGCAAACTGAGATCGTCGTGATCCATGCGCGCCACGTAGTCGCCACGGGCGACATCCAGGCCGAGGTTTAGGGATCGGCTGAGGCCTAGGTTCTCCTTGTTGGTCAGGATGCGGATGCGGGCATCCGTCAGAGACGCTAAATAGGTGGCACTGCCATCTGTGCTGGCATCATCCGCAACGAGAAACTCTAAGTCCCCAAAAGACTGCTCCAGGATACTGTCCACCGCTTTTGGCAGATATGGCATGCCATTGTAGACAGCCATGAGCACAGTAACTTTAGGCACCCGTGGCACTCATTTCCTGGTAGAGGGCCAATTCAAGGTCCAGAACTCGATCCAGAGAGAAATTTTTGAGGACAAAATGGCGCGCCGCGGCACCCAATCTGGTGCGCAATTTTTTGTCGTCCAGCAAAGTCTCGAACGCGGCCCGCAAGCTGTCCGGCGTGGTTTCGGTGAGCACACCTGTTTTGCCGTCAAGGAGCAACTCCTGGATACCAGGCACCAGCGTGCCAACCACCGGCAGCCCGCAAGACATAGCCTCGAGCAGTGCTTTTGGGTGGCCCTCGTAAAGGGACGGCATAATAAAAATGTCGCAACTTGTAAGCAAGGCAGCTAATTCAAGATGCGGGAGGTTTCCGAGAAAGCGCACCTCGGCTTTACTCGTGGCAGCAGCGAGTTCCAACTCGGCACGCTGCGGTCCCTCGCCAACGATGAGAAGCTCAACGTCCAGCGGAGCGACTGCTTCCAGCAATGCAGAGAGGTTCTTTTGTGGTTCCAAACGGCCGACAAAGCCGACACGTTGGAGCGATCTGGGTTCAACTTTTCGGGGGGAAAAGATATCAGTTTGTACATAATTGGGGATCACGCGGATTTTAGCCGCATCCACACGGTAGCGCTCGATAAGGACGGACTGCATGGCCGCGGTGGTAACCACCGCCCTGTCTGCGCCACTAAATACGCGCTGCTCTAACCCCCGGGCGGCGATCGCTTGCGAGGAGCTTTCGCCGTGCTTGCGGGCCTCAAAATCAGAGAGTAGATAACCGCAGCGGGCAACGAAGGCCGCGCCAGCGCGGCGGGCAGAAGCCAAAGCAAAATCAGCGCCAGCTACCTGGTTGCTCTTGAAAATCTGGGGGCGGGCGCTTCGCAGCTTGCGGCTCAGCCAGCCTTGATATAGTGCCTTGGGCAAGCCCCAGCGGTTACAGAGCACTTCAATATCTGGCAGGTTGGCCGCTAGCCTGGCGTCGCGGCGATCGCCATACGTGACGAAACGTACCGAGTTCCCCTGCTCTCGAAGGCGCTTATACAGCGCAATTTCGCGCTCCAGCATACCGACTTCATTCCATGTTTGTAACGAGACCCCTTCTGTGAAGAAAAGAGTTATTTGCGTCAAGTGGCAGGCGCGGGAGAGCGAAATTTGTTTGGGTAAGTCCAGTATTTTGAAATCTGAACAGGGCGTTTTATTTTGGACATTTCAAATAACCTAAATTAACCCGGAGCATACTCGTGCCGACTGATAAAGGACGTCATTCCTTAATGCTTACATACAACATCATGTGCCCCATGTGTCGTTCAGCCCATTTCCAATTCATTAAGAATTTTTTTATCCTCCAGCCTTGAGGCAGTTCAAACAATCTCTTCAGCCACGGAAACTCATCAACCAGTCCTTTATAGCCACTGTATTGAAAGTGTTCGACAACCTTAAATCCTGCAGCTTGAAGAAATTGGTTAAATTCTTGTGGCAAAAACACGTACTGATAGAATTGCATGTTTTTATGGTCGCCTTGGTAAACTCCTAGTTTCGCCTTCACTCGACGAAGAATATTCAAATACGGAACCGATATCAAAGCTACACTTCCTGGAGAAAGGATTCGATACGCTTCCTTTAAAAATTTTTCCGGACCTGATTCGTCGTGCTCCATTACACCTAACGAAATATATCCTGCGTAATGACCATCTGACACATCCAGACCTGTTACATCTCCTACTCGAATGTTCAATTCGGGATATTCACTCTTAACCCGTGCGATTGTTTTCTTTGCATAGTCAACACCCTCGACATCAAATCCGAGTATATGAAGAGCCAGAACGAATTGTGCTATTCCACAGCCCGCCTCAAGAACCTTACCCGTCTTAGGGAGATATTTAGGAAATATGTTACTGTAATAACCAAGATCTCCTTGTTTAGCTCGTTCGTAAATTTGTGAATTCTCTTGTTTGGCCCAAACAGCATCCCAGTGCTTCGCTGTTGACTTTTTTTTATAATAGACTAAGCGACTTTTTTTATAGATACGAATCATATGAATGTCCCAATTCTGAACGGAGGCGAGATTTCAACGGCCTTTCCATTTTTGACATCAAACATAGACTCTGTCTTTCAGTAAGGGTCGATAAACAAGTTCATAATATTGGTTAGCCAATTCTACCCAGTCAAAAGCAGCTACTTTGGTTCTTCCCGCCGCAACTAGACTGCCCGCAAAGAGTTTGTCTTCTGCAATTCGATTCAAATGATCGAGCAGAGAGCTCACATCTTCAACTGGTGCAAGTAGCCCATCTTCTCCATGAGTAATCACGTCTGGAGCCATGCCCACTTCAGTGCTTACTAAAGGAATTCCGCTTGCAAGCGCTTCCAACACGCCTTTGGGGCCGCCTTCTTCGCGTGACGTGACCAAATACGCATCTAATGCTCCATAGAGCGGTGCGAGATCCGGATAGTTTTCAAATACCCGGTGCGTGTAAGCAATCCCGGCTTTTTCCAAACCGCGTCTCACATACCCGCGAGTGGGGGCAGTCAGCAGGACATGAAGTTTGTGACGTTTGGCGAGCTTTGCAAGCACCTCCACAAGGATATCGGGGCCTTTAATCAGCTTGGGCTGTAAGCCCTCTTCCCAACCGACCCCATCCTTTTGAAAGGACCCCACACAAAAAGCATCTTCGGGGATGCCGAGGCGATTGCGAATGTTAGCGCGGGCTTGAAGGCTACTTGGCTTGAACAATGTTAGATCAACACCGAGCGGAATGCGCTCGATTTTTTCAGCAGGAACCCCCCAATCGCGAAAGCGATTTTCCATAATTCGGTTGGCAACAACAATTTTTTCGAATTGCTCTTGATTCTCTATTAGCTGGTCAACCGCCTCCGCAAGAGTATCATTATCACCCTGACGATCCCCGTGGAAGATGGTGGCGACGATCGCGTTGCGTAAATTCTGCTTTGAACCCAAACTGCCAACAGCTTCCCAGAGCGAGCCATAGTGTATGATCTGACCCGCTAACCAGCGCGGGTTTGAGATCAAGTGGGCGCGCAGGCCAAATTGGCCCCGCACATTTTGTGTGATATAGCGGCCATCCCAATCCGTCGACCAATTTGCTTCTGGAACGACATAGTAGACAGACGGTCTATAACCGGGAAGCACGCTGCCCAGGATCTGTGATGCCAGCGTGAAACGGTTCAGGATTTTTGAGAATTTCATCCGCTTAGATTTTTAAAGAAGCCATTAAACCGTTAAACAGACCTGTGAAATGGTGCTGTGAGCCCTTTTCCAAATAGCTTTCTTTTATAAAGAAAGCCATCAAGCCAGATCCCAGCAGCCGCTCAAAGCGGGAGGCAAGCTCGTCGGCGTGGTCCTTGGTTTTCCAGCCCGCCAATCTTTCCGCAGCCACTTTGCGAATGTAGTTGTAACCGCCGGGGCCGATATAGAAGCGATCGCAGGATGGGCAATGGAGCAATTCCTCATTGCGGGAGCCCACATTGCCCCGCTTTACCTCCAGCTTGTGCCCGCAGGTTTCACAAAACTCCAACACTTGCAATTCAGCATCTTTGAGGATTGGAACATCCAGCGTCTGCCAAATAAGTTCAAGATTGTCATCCAGTTGCGCCGCAAAAGATTCAAGGCTGATTGTGCAATCCTGGCCTGGATCATACGCCTGTGCAAAGCTGGTCAAAGAAATGCGGTACTCGCGCTCCACCGAATCAGCCACCGCCTGCCAGCTTGGGGTACGCCCATAAATTTCGCGTCCAACTTCGCTCATGGAAGCGAACCGTGAGTGGAAAAGCGCGATTGGATTGCGCAAGCAGTAGATGAGGCGCATCTCAGTGCGGTGAAAAAGGAATTGATGGGTCAAATAGGCGATTTGGGGCTTGTTGACCACCAGCCAACTAAGGTCCGCGAAATCCTGCGTTCTGGGTCGCAGTTGTGAGGCCTGTATCTCAGCAATAGGAAAATCGCCGCGCATATAGAATTTCAATTCAGGATACAAAGCTCCCTGGGTTAGGGCCAATATCTGGGGATGGCCGTGCATTTTGTGGAGCAAAAAATGCGAACCTCCTGCAGGTAAGCCAATCAAAGCAGCCACATTCGGGCTGGGTTGGTCGTATTTTGCCCGCCAGTCGCGCACAAAACCATCAGGTGTGCGGGGCTCCGGGCGAAACGATTTGCTCAGCTTATGGAACAAGAAGCGAAGCCTTCATTTAAATTTCCACACCTTTGACCGATGGGTGAATCCACTCAAAAGGATCGTTTTGCGCTTTGCCTGGCTTGATAAAGTGCCCTTTGCTATCGTAGGCAAAGTCAAATCCAATAGGGACGGCAAAATCATCAATCCCAACCGAGGGCACCCGCTCCAGATAGGGTAGCAGATCCTTCTCGGTGCGCAGTTGATAATAGAAAGAGCCTTCGTTCGGGGGCATGTAGCGACTGAAACGCCGATTGCCGCGCACATAGGCCGTCGTGTTGCCCGGCGGAGTGACAATGCGAGCTGCCATTGGAATGCGGGGCAGAATGCGCTCCATCTTCAAACCCATTTTATGGAAACGGATATGCATATCATCTTCCCCCCCGCCGGTTGAATCGCCTTGCGTTTGGCCACCGGTCACTTTCCAGGGTCCGAGATGATCCCAAACCTCTTTGCGAGTGAGGCTGGTGATCCCTGCTGGCTGAATGCCGACCTTTGAATCACCATACCCCAGGAATTCCCTGCCCGAAGTTGTACGATAATGTGATCGCCTGGGGGCGCGCCTTAACAACGGTTTTTTGCGTCCAAAAACTTCAGCAACCGTTACGTTGCGCTGAGCGTCGAGGGTGATGCTGCCAACCTGCTGATTATCACGCATAAGTTCAACTACGTCTACTAGCCATTTGCCTTTAAGGATGAATTGGATGTCGTCGGGAATTATGGCCATGTAACTAGCGCTGCTCACCTCGAGCAACGTATTCATGGCCTCGATATGCTCGTGCGCAGGATTGCGTTTCTCTCGCACTATGAGATGATCAACAAAATCTAGAGTGGCTAAATAGTCCCGCATGCCCTCCTCAACCGAGGCGTTATCAATCACTACCCATTCAAGGTTAGGATAATCAATGCAGGCGCGGGCCGATTCGATCAAGGCGCGGAAATAGTGCAAGCGATTACACCCAATCACGCCAATAGTCACCTTTGGAAAATCGCTCAAGCGGCCGCCTTTGAGCGCAGCGACTCAAACTCAACTAGCTCTCGCACGATACCCTCCAGCGAACGCGTAATCTCCCAATCCGGATAATGGCTTTTAATTTTGGCCAGGTTACTGTAATAGCAAATATGATCGCCAGCCCGATTCTGTTCGTTGTACTCATAGTTCGGGGGCTCCCCTGTGATGGCTTCGATCATCTGCATCGATTCAAGGATGGAGGCACTATTGGCTTTGCCGCCCCCCAGGTTGTAAACCTCACCGGGGCGCGGTGCGTTCATAAAAGCTTCGAAAGCAGCCACGACATCATGGCTGTGGATTTGATCGCGCACCTGCTTGCCCTTATAGCCAAAAATCGTATATTTGCCGCCTGTGACGGCAACTTTAACCAGATAGGAAAGAAAGCCATGCAATTCCACGCCGCTGTGGTTTGGGCCCGTCAGGCAGCCGCCGCGGAAGGAGGCGGTAGGCATGCCGAAATAACGCCCGTATTCCTGGGTAAGGATATCTGCAGCTGCTTTCGAAGCCCCGAACAGGCTGTGCTTGCTCTGGTCGATCCGCAATGTTTCGTCTATCCCTTGGCTGTCATCGGGATTAGCGTATTCCCAACGAGTGTCTAATTCAACTAGCGGCAGCTCATTGGGTGCATCTCCATAAACTTTGTTGGTGCTCATCAAGATAAAGGGTGAATCGGCTGCATAATTGCGAGTGGCTTCAAGTAGATTCAGTGTGCCGACAGCGTTCACATCGAAATCGTCGTAAGGGCGGCTGGCAGCCAAATCATGCGAGGGTTGGGCAGCGGTGTGGATTACGGCATCGATTTTGTTTGCCTTAAAGAAATCACTCACTTTTTTCCTGTCGCGAATATCCACATTGAAGGGCTCAAAGTTTTGAGTTTCGGAAACCAGGCGTTTCAGGTTCCAAGTAGTATCCCCCTTTGGTCCAAAGAAGTCTGCGCGCATATTGTTGTCCATACCAAGCACCTTGTGGCCCACTCGGTCAAAATAGGACACGGCTTCAGAGCCAATCAGGCCGCTGCTACCGGTTACGAGGATGGTTTTCTCAGCCATTGCCTCTCTTTCTACAAGTATGTTTCAATAATTCTCTTTTTAGCTTCCGAATAAAAGCGCGGATACGAGTAGCAAATCGCAACGCCCAAGGAAATTCAATTATCGTCTTCAACATTGTGTTTACCGATTGATCGCCATGCCGGGCAATGATAATCACTTGCTCAAAGGGTGAGTTTTGGTCAACGATGGGCACACGGATCTGGTTACGAATCCCTTCAAATTCTGAAACTCTAATATGTGTGGGTCTCTTATTTGTAAGAAGGCCAAAGCCAAAGTTAGATGAAATCACATTTGTCAACCTATCGTAAGGAAACACATCGATTAACTCAGGCTCGGGAGTGTCCAGTTTTGTAAAATGGGCGGTCTCTACAAATATTAGGTTGGTAGCTGTGCAAGCCGCCAATTGATACCCTTTTTGATGAGCAAGGTCAAGCAAAGCCTTGGCAGAGGAGCCTACATGCATCGGGCTCTTCACCTTATCGATGTAGGACATGTGTGGCGGAATTGACGAATTAAACTCAATCACTACAACTTTAGGTTGGTATTTTCGCACCCCATTCCAAATATGGTAATCGTCTCCATCAACATCAACGGAAAGCAGTTCAAAGTCGGGTGGGATTGGCAATGAGGCTAGCACCCTGTCCAGACGAGTGGGTCCCGTATGCGAAACAAAAGAATTCAGGGCGTGAACCCCTTGAAAACCTTCTACATTCTGGTTTAGCAACTCAGCCTTTTGAGGATCTCCTTCTATCAATGCAGCTTGCCACCCTTTTTCGTGCCAAAGCGACCAAGTATTAGATAGGGTTACTCCATCCCAAGCTCCAAACTCAACGCACCAACCAATATCGACGGCCAGTCGTTTAAATAGTTCCTGCAAAATTCCATCTTCACCGCTCTGAGAAGTGAAATTTCTTTTGAATTTAGAAAACGCTTCTATGTTTGTTATTTTCAATCTAAGTAGCCCATATCCCTTAGTCTTTGTTCGACAATTTCGGTTTGCTCAGCACTCAATCCTTCTCGAGTTAAACCAAGTTCATATCCTTTTGATTCTAGAGTAGTTTGTCGGGAGCTCATTGATGTTTGATGCGTCTTAATTAAGCTATGTCCCGTGGTTTCTAAAAACGTGTCAGTTATTTTAGCAATTTCAAGTATTGTCGGTCGAACATCTAGAATTGAAACTTTCTCATTAACCTCCCCAGGGATTATTAGGTCCTTCGGTCCGAATACCAACAAAGGGATATGAGCGAGTTCTGTGAATTCAGGCAAGCTGTGAGTGAAATAGCCGTGCTCACCTAGCAACTCCGAATGATCGGCCAAAATAATAAATACTGTGTTATTAAGTTCACCGATTTCATTAAGCATTCTGGAAAAATGCATGATTTGAGAGTCAACATAATAAAGGCACCGATCATAATTCCACCGGAGTAATTCGATCGTGTCTTGGTCTAAGTCGCTAATTTCCTTCCAATGTGTTTTTTGACCGGTCTTCGCTAAGGAAGGGCGATTTCGTAAGTCTCCGTTGAAATCACTAGTTGGCGTAAAGTTGAAATCTTCACTAACCTCGGGCGGGACAATATAGGGATCGTGGCAATCCATTAAGTTTGCGAACAAAAAGAATGGCTCACGATCAGCCTCATCATCATTTCGAATTGCTTCAAACACGAGCTTGAACACGCGATCAGCTGTAGCATGTACTGCGTTACGATTCGCCACACTATCCCTCAGGCCGTAAGCCCTAAGTTTTTGATTAACAGAGGGAGAATCGATACCTTCGAACAGTGCCTGGTTTAAAAAGGTAGAGAAGTCTGAGTAGGCCTCTATGGTCTCAGGCGAGACCAACTGATTAGCACTGATACCTATAGTTCGATAGCCAGCACCGTTTAACAAGGCTAGGATAGAATGCCTATCATGTCTGTAGCCCGCGACATAGTCGGTTAAACCAATTAATCGCAGGACTCTTTGAGCATAGTATTTTAGCCTACTAAACAAATTCGATTCTCGAATCCATGCTCGGCCGCCCCAATCGGGTTGACCAGTGAGCAGCGCAAAGTGGGAAAGGGGTGTCGAAGTGGCTACGCTATAAGCTTGGCGAAATAGGCGGCCTTCGCGCGCCAGAATTTCCATAAAGGGCGTCGTTTTGCGATAATAACCATATGCTGAAAAGTGATCCGCTCGGCCACAATCGATTACGATCACGGCAATGTTTGGCTGGCTGTTTGGGGCTACTGCCACTTAGCTGCCTCCCACCCGCTGCCGATACAGTTTGGGATCCACCACCTCGGCCATTGCGTCGGTGTCCAGGTCGCTATCGATAAATGCGCTCAATGGTCCAAGCACCGGATCGGGCTCCGCGACCAGAGCCGCATAATCCACCTGGATGAGGTCCACATTAGGCGCCGCCTCCATCCAGGCCAGCACCTCGTCAAGCTGTTTTTCAAAGGCGGAAGCGATTACTTCGTCCGGGATAGCATTTGGATCTTGGCCGCGGCGCTCCAGCATCTTTTTCTGGGAAGCCAGGATTTCGGGCATCGCACGTCGCATGAAGATGATCTTATACTCTTGGTGTTCAGGTAGATACTTGAGCAGCGGCGCGACTACTTTAACTACCTTGCCGCGCGCCTCGGTTACCCAGGAATTGTCTCCATCCTTCATCGCTTTCACAGGTTCAAATTCATAATAACCCCTGGGGTTATCTTCATCCGCTTTCCGCACATGGTCCACTAGAAGAGGAATGCCGGCTGCTTCGAGCATTTTCATCATTAAGCTGGTTCCAGAGCGCGGAAGGCCTGAGACCAGAATGATTGCGTCGTTTACCACTAGAGCGACCTTTCAGTATTCACTATCTTTGCCTGCTTTGATTTTTTGGGACTTATCAAATGCAAGAAGGACTCTAGCAGGCGCTGGCTGCTGCTTTGGTCGGTAACACCCAAGTAATGTTGCATATATTCGTGGCGAGCGGTCTCATCGTAAGGGATGTCCGCAAAGGTCTTGCTCGCAAGCCACTCAGGAGCCCGCCGCCAACTCACGGAGTTCACCACTCCGGGGAAATTGGTCGGGCTGGGATGCGCCTGATCAAAGGTAGCTGAGTAATAGCGGTTGAATTCCTCCACACGGTGGTCGGGCACTTTGGCTTTATCCACATAGGGGAGCGCCACGTTGAGCACGGGAACGCCGGCAACTACCGCCTCAGCCACAGCCAGGCTCATAGCCGTTATGCATAGATCGGCAGCGGCCATCAGTTGGTAGGTTGTGAAAGCCGGATAATAGACATCCTCACGCCCTTCCAAATACACATCGGCGGCCTCAACTAGATAATCAGGGTCATCGTGCTTGGCGCGCGACTTGACCACCAGCAATGCGTCATTATGGTCGCAAAAGCGGCGCACACTGCGCACAAAATCCGCAAAGGTCGGCCCGGTCCAGATATCCCACAGGTGCGCCCATTTACCCTGGCGCAGCGCCTGGCGTGTGCGGCGCAGCTTGCTGGGCGTGCGCCACACGCCAAAACGCCACGGCGTGTCCGCAGTCACCACTGGCGCAACCAGCAGCACCATCTTCCTATCGGCGGGCAGGCCCAGCTCGCGGCGTGCATCCGAGAAATCGCCAAAGCGCTGCTGATCAAACACCGGCGAGCTGACCACTTCATACTTCTCGGCGCTGGCACGCTGGCGCACCAGCCGCTCGCCTCCATCCAGCTGCACGTCAAAATGCAAATCGGCGCCAAACTCGCTCATGTAATAAACCTTATCGAAGCGATCCAAAAATTCAATCGGCCGCAGCGCGGTCTCAAAGAAGCTGGCCAACGAAACCACCTGGACGCCCAGCGCCTGGATCTCTTGGACCACATCCAGCCGATCCTTTGCGCCCACATCGCCGTCCAGCGTAATCAATATTTCGGGATGAGCCGCTGCGCAGATCTGCACCAGCGTCTCCAGCGTGAACTCCACCAGTTCGGTGTGCGGCGAGGCAAAGGGCTCGAGCTCCCGCTTGGTCACCCGTTGCGACGCTTTGGTGCCGCGCGCCGCTTCCGGGCTGTAGAACAGCACCACGTGGTGGCCGTCGTCCAGCGCCTGCTGAATCACCGGTCCAAAATCCTTGAGGAAAGGCGCCCGCGGGATCACGAAGCCCAGACGCAGCGATGGGGTGGCAGCCGCGTTCATTGTGCTTTCAGCACCTCAACGATGCGCCCTGCAGTCTGCCCATCCCACAGCGCGGGTGCCTTGCCCTCGCCCGGCGCCTGCTGCATGGCAGCTTCAAAGCCCTGAAGAATGCCCTGCTTGCTCGTCCCCACCAACTGATTGGTGCCCTCACTAATCGTGATCGGCCGCTCGGTGTTCTCGCGCACCGTCAGGCAGGGCACACCCAGCACGGTGGTCTCTTCCTGGATGCCGCCCGAATCGGTCAGCACCACCCGGGCATGGCTCATCAGATTAAGGAATTCGAGGTATCCCAGTGGGTCAATCACTTGCACTCCGGCGGCTTCCAGCGGCTGCAGGAAGCCAAAGGCCTCGAGCTTGGCCCGCGTGCGCGGATGCACCGGGAATATAACCGGCAACTCCTCGCCGATTTGCATCAGCGCGCCGAGCACATCATCCAAGTCTTCACGCGCGTCCACGTTGGACGGTCGATGCAACGTCACCAGCGCATAGCCCCTCGGTTCCACGCCCAGAAACGCTGGCTGATCCAGCGTTTCGGCTGTAGGCAGGAAACCCAGCAGGCTGTCCACCATGATGTTGCCCACCCGATGAATGCGCTCCACCGGAGTGCCTTCCTTCTTGAGATTTTCATCACCGTCCGGCGAAGGCGTAAACAGCAAATCGGAGAGCCGGTCGGTGAGCACCCGGTTGTGCTCTTCAGGCATGTTGCGGTCAAAGCTGCGCAGCCCGGCCTCCACGTGCGCCAGTCGCAGCCCCAGCTTATTGGCTACCAATGCCGCCGCCAGCGTAGAATTCACATCACCAAACACCAGCACCCAATCCGGCGGATGCGCTTTGAACTCGGCCTCCATCGCCAGCATGATGCGCGCGATTTGCTCGGTGGGCGTTCCCGCCCCCACGTCCAGATACGCGTCCGGCTCGGGCATCTCCAATTGCTCAAAAAATACCTTGGACATATTGGTGTCGAAGTGCTGGCCGGTGTGCACCAGGCGGGCGGCGAAGCTGCCATCCGCCTCCAGGGCGCGCAGCAGCGGGCTTGCCTTTACAAAATTGGGCCGCGTGCCCACCACCAGGGTGCATGAACGCGTCGTCACCATTATTTCGCTACCATGCCCATCAAGTGGTTAGCTACATCTGGCTGGTCATCAAATAGTTTGGCTACTTGCTTAGCGTAGTGGGCCACTAGGTCGTCATCATACTTATACGGCGGGCGCACTTGATATACATTGAGCGTGTCCCGCAACCAGCGCTCATCCGAAGAGACCCCTAGAAATTCTGCCAAGCGCGTGAGCATGTCTATATCCAACTCATCTTGATAAAAATGAAAGAAGCGCCCAGGCGCGCGCTGCTCCCACTTCAGAAACCAGCGGATGTCGTCCAGCACTAGGGTGAGCGCTTTACGTATATCGCCTTTAATCACATCGCCATACCAGCGATTGCCGCCCATGCGAGTGATCGATTTGGCAGTATCCATCGGGTTTCGTACCGGCAAAAGAAACCGCAGTAAGGGGTTGGCCTCTAACAATTCGGCAAAAGGATAATTTTTTTGCCTGACTATCTGTGTAACGCGCTGTGGTTCTTTCCATACAACGCTCTTGATCTGGAGCTTTAGCAACCTTGTGCCGTAGCGTTTAAGGTAAACGCGCCGCAAGGGCAAATTGTCCGCAAAGGCATGGGAAACCAGCATGGTGCCGCCATAGCGGCCTCGAGTGCCGCCCTGGGACATGGTAATGGCAAAATGGCAGAATTGGCGAAACTTTTCTTCATTAAAACGATCCAGAAAATTGATGCGGTCATTCCCAAATACTCGTTGGCTCGCGTGATCAAGAACTTGGCATTCGGGGTGTAGCGCGAGCACAGAACCTGTCAAGGTGGTGAGGTTGCGATATGGGCCCAAAAAGAGACATACGCTCTTCAAACCATCCACGCGGTTGACATCCTTTGCCGTCATTGGCAGCAGGTAGGGATTGGGCAGCGTTTCCGGGTAGGGGCGAGCCATTCGCAACCGCCACCAGACTCGCAAATTCCTGCGCCGCTCTCTAAGCCAATAGCGTGCGTTACTTACTGTTTCCAAGAACTTGGCCCTCAACAACGGAGTCCTCCGTATCGTTAATCTGAAATTGCAGTTCGCACAGGCGACGGTAGAGCTTGCAGCGCTCCAGCAGTTGGTTATGTGTACCCTGATCCACCACTTTTCCCGCCTCCAGTACAACGATCTTGTCGGCATGGATCACTGTGGACAAGCGGTGTGCAACAACTATCGCGGTAGTCCCTTGGATCACACGATCAATCGCCGCTTGCACAAGGCGTTCGGAAGCGGTATCTAGGGAACTGGTCGCCTCGTCCATAATTAGAATTTGGGGGTGGTGCACCATCGCCCGTGCAATCGCCACCCGCTGACGCTGGCCGCCGGAGAGGCGAATGCCGCGATCGCCCACAAAGGTTTCGTAGCCCTCACCGGTTTCTTCAATAAATTCGGCCGCGTTAGCTATCTCAGCCGCCGAGCGGATGTCCTCCCAGAGAATGCCGTCCCGCCCATAGGCGATGTTATCGGCAATCGTTGCGTTGAAAAGCAAGTTCTCCTGGGCCACCACACCGAATAGACGACGATAAGGTTCAATCTGCAAATCGCGCAAATC
The DNA here is from genome assembly GCA_009391835.1 of Chloroflexota bacterium. Lineage (GTDB taxonomy): Bacteria > Chloroflexota > Anaerolineae > Anaerolineales > UBA11579 > QWJF01. The sequence continues at coordinate 65,941 of QWJF01000006.1, forward strand.
CACGCCATCAATAGTTACTTGACCACTAGTAGGATCGTAAAAGCGCATCAACAAATCGGTAAGCGTGGATTTTCCTGCTCCGCTGGGGCCGACCAGCGCCACCATCTCTCCCTGCTTTATCTCAATACTCACATCGTGGAGCACTTCAATGTCGCCATAAGCAAACCCCACCCCATTAATGTGAATTGCTTCGGTGAAGTCTGCTTTACGCACAGATCCGTCTGTCACCGTAGTTTGCTGCTGCACAATCTCAAACACGCGCTCCGTGGCGGCTTCCATCTCCTGCAGATTCAAATACACCGACCCTAACTCGGAAATGGGTTGAATGATTGAACGGCCCAGATAAAGGAACAAGAAGAAGCCGGTAACCGTCAACCCTCCAGAAAACAGCTCACGTGCCGAAAGCATCAGAATGCTTACATTGGCTACGCCGTTCACAATGGAGGTGATCGGAATCTGCCAGTGGCGAAAAAGCGCCCGGTTTATATGTACAGGGATCATTGATTCCACCTTTTTACTCAGCGCTTGGCGTTCAAAATCTTCAGCCGCAAAGGATTTCACCACGCGGATATTTTGGAAAATTTCATGCAGGTACGCCTTCAGATTGGCAATTAAGTCGAATTCATCCCGCACCAGCGCGCGCAAGCGATCACGGAGCAACCGCGCCATACCCCATTGCAGTAAGGCAATCACACTCACTAACAGCATCAGTGTGAGGTTGGTACGAATTAGTAGATAGCCGTAGAACAAAATCATCAGCGGAGCCGTCGCCAGCGAGCGAATGATCGAGATAAGGCTGTTCACTGCGCTGCCCGTTTCCTGCTCAATGCGGGAAACTACTTCCCCGGATCGACGCGCATTAAAATAATCCAGAGACAATGTCACAAGGTGGCCAAAGACATACTCCTGTAGATTTCTTAGGCTCCGCACTCGAATCATTGTGAACAGATAAAAGCCCGCAGTTTCAACCACTGCCTTGACAATCACCACTCCCAAAAAGGCGCCACTCAAGAACAGAACAACCGTCCACACATTCATTTGGCCCAACCCCAGTAACTGACTGACATAAGTGTCCACGTTGTTAAGGTTCACATCCACCAGAGCGAGCCCCGTGCCATCCGTAGCAAAGATGTTGGACTGGTCCAAAGCCACCTTAACCATTGGTGCCATGACCAGCGGTTGGACGGTGGATAGCACCGTTTCGGCCAGCAGCAAGAACAGGGTAAGGATTAGTAGTTTCCAATAGGGCCTCACGAAACTCATGAGGAGTTGACGAGGGCTGCGGAATGGGCGGTTTGTCACAAAAGCTCCTTTTGGGCCACGCGCAGGTAATGCTCGGCCCGCTGCCAATCATCTTCAGTGTCAAGGGTGAGCGCTTCTTGCGGCTCCAGGATCAATGGCAGGCAGCGCGTCCCATAAATCGAACCCTGTTCCATTAACGTCTCGCGCCAAAACGCATAGACCGTGCCTTCGCGCGCATACGCGGTCTCAAGCTGCTGCCGACGAGTGATGCCTGGCCCATCCGAGTGCCAAAACTTGAGTGCGTCTGCTTCCAGCCGCAGCGCCTTCTGCGGAGCGTAAATGTGTGGGATCTCCAGCACGCTCACCACCGAATCGCATTCCTCAGATTGCAGCTTCTCCACCGCCTGGCGAATGTGCTCGGGCCTGCGCAGCGGAGAGGTCGGCTGCAGCAGCACGATGATCTCGGGCTTCCAGCCCTCCGTTTCCAGCTCCGCCACCACATGCTGCAACACCGGCAGCATCGGCGTCTCATCTCCGGACAGCTCTGCCGGGCGCAGTAAGGGCACCTCGATATCCAGCGCGCGCCCCAGCTCGGCGATCTTCTCTGAGTCCGTGCTCACCACCAGCCGGTCGATCACGCCCGATTGGCGCGCCCCGTCCGCGGCATAGGCCAGCAGCGGCCTGCCTGCCAGCTCGCGTAGGTTCTTGTGCGGGATGCTCTTGGAGCCGCCCCGCGCTGGAATAATGCCTAGCACCTTAGTCATCTCAATAGGTCAACTGCTTCGCGATCGTGAGTTCTGCGTTAGCCAGCAAATCAGCAATGCGTGGGCCAGCCTTCCCATCGCCATAAATGTGTTCGGAGGCATAGTGCCCGTGCTTTATGTGGGTTTCAATCGCCGCCTGGATCGCCTTGGCATCGTGCGACACGTCAATCACGTTGCCGCCCCGTTCGCGCCCCGATTGGCGCTCGCCGATGTTCACCGTCGGCACGCCCAAAAATGACGACTCGCGGATTCCCACGCTGGAATTACCCACGAGCGCCTTACTGTTGTAGATCAATTGCAGGAAATCTTCGGGCTCCATGTTCTTGAAGTAGTGAAACCTCTTGCCGCGACCGCGTTCCCTGAAAATACGGATACCGCGCGAAATGCCGTCCGACCCGGCATCCACGTTCGGCCAGAACCACAGCGCCGGCATGTCGGCCGCTTCCACCGCCTCTAACGTCTGTTCGATCTGTTGCTTCGACTCATCGAACTGGGTGGTCACCGGATGCTGCATCACCACCAGATAGCCGTCCGACAGGTCGCTCACCGAGCCCACCCCGCCGTACTTTTCAAACGGGTCAAAGGAGAGCTCTGGCGCCTTGAGCACCTCGGCCGCCAGGTCCACCGAAGGGCATCCGGTCACGTACACCCGGCTTTCCTCCTCGCCCATACGCACCACCCGCTCGGCTGCCAATTCGGTGGAAACAAAATGCAGATTGGAGAGCTTGGTCACCGCGTGGCGCACCTTTTCATCTACCGAGCCGGTGATCTCGCCGCCCTGCACATGCGCCACTGGGATGTTCATGTAAGAAGCCGCCACCGCGGTGGCCAGCGTCTCGTAGCGATCCGCTACAGTCACCACCACATCCGGGCGCAAGTTATCGAATATCGTCGCCAGCTCCATAATGCCGAGGCCCGTTGATTTGGCCGAGGTAATCAGGTTCTCGCCTTCCAGCAAAATATAGACGCGCGCATCGACCTTAAAACCATCCGCCTCGATGTATTTCACCACTTCGCCATAGCGATCCAGCAGTGCCGAAGCCGCCACGATCAATTGCAGCTCCAAATCCGGATGCTTTTGAATCGCGCGCAGGGCGGTCTTGATGCGCGCGTAGCTGGGGCGCGCCGTAACCACCAGCCCAACTTTGCGTGTCATTTAGTCAGATCTCCTTCAGCCAGCAATTGGTTGACCTTCACATCCTTTGCCAGTGTACGCCCCACCAGGTCGTTCAGTCGCTCGGCCGGGATGCCGGTGCCGGGTTTCTTGGTGGTCAGGTGCGCTTTCTCCAGTAAGGTGCCCTTCTTCAGATCCTGCTTGGCCACCACGCTGCGGAAGAACACCGGGCGCAGCTTGGCCTTGCTGGCCGCAATCGCATCCTTATCCACCGGATTGGACTGCATAGCCTCAATAAAGCGCACGCCCTTCACCAGCTCGTGCAACTCAGCCGTAGTTAGCGAGGCATCCACGCTGGTGCCAAACATTTCGCGGGTCAGCGTCACGTGCACCTCGAGCATATCCGCGCCCAGCGCGGCGGCTGCCAGCCCCGAATAAATCACGCCCGTGTGATCCGAAAGACCCACCGGCACGTCATAGCGCTGGCGCAGTTCGCCGATCAGGTTCAATCCCACTTCTTCGGGTGGGCATGGATAGGCGGTGGTGCACTGGAACAAGGCCAAATCGGCACCCAGTCCCTTGATAAAGTTCACAATGCGGTCCTGCTCATCCCAATCGCTCATCCCCGCCGAAAGCAAAATCGGTTTGCCGCTCTCGGCCATGCGCTCGAACATCTGGAAATTGGTCGCCTCGCCTGAGGCCACCTTCCAGGCCGGCACCCCTACCTGCTCCAGCAGTTCCACCGCTTCCACCGAAAAAGGCGAGCTCAAAAACACCAGCTCGCGCTCCGCGGCGTGCGCCGCCAGCCCCTGCCATTGCTCGCCGTCAAAGCCAGTGCGGTGCCAGAAATCCGCTTTGCTCTCCTCGATCCAAGGAGAGCTCTTGCGGAAGGCTTCTTCCGCGGTCGATTCAGCTTCAGCGATATGC
>QWJF01000060.1 GCA_009391835.1 Chloroflexota bacterium
ATATGGAAACCTCCTCAATCCAACCCCTGGATTAGAAGTTCTTGCTCGATCCAATTGACCAACTGCTGCATTCTCAAAAGCCCTGGTTAGGGCCAATGCGCCTACATTACAAACGCCGTCTACCTTAAATTATAGCCGAGTCAGGCAAACCAAACCGGCTACCCAATAATAGGGCGCAGCCCCCGGTAAACCCGCGTCCCCGAAAGCGTGCGCAAAATCGTGTTCGCCGGCCGTTCCAGCATCTCCCCCAATTGCGTGGCCGTCAGCGGGCTGTTCCCGTTGCGCAGAAAGATCCTGAAGATCGCCTCCACCAGCGTCACCCCCTCTTCGGCCAATTCATTGGCCGCAAAATGCTCCATCAACAAATAGTGCAGCCCGCCCACCTGCTGCACCTCTGCCGTATCGGGGTCCACCCAATCGTAGCGCGCCCCCTCCTCGATGCTCTCCAGTCTGGCTTCCTGCTCCGGGCCAAGCAGGCCCCGCAAGTAAACGCTCCATTCCCGGTCGTTCTGCTGCCACCAATTGAAATCAATATGGAAGGGCGTTTCAAGTGTGGGTTTCACCAGGCTCGGTCGCTTCACATCATTCATCGCCGCTGCCCGCCATCCGGTAATGCAAATCGCCCACGTGTTGGATATCCGCCCGCGCCGCCAGCAAAGCCAGGATCGGGGCCGGCGGGCAGCGCATCACCATGTTGGTCACCGCATAAAGTTCGCTGGCATGCACGTGGTTTTGCGGGCTCAACTTGGCCAATTCCTGAATGGCGCTGACCACCACCTTGTCCAGCGGCCTACGTTTATCACGCTTCCAGGCCTCATCCAGCGGCTCAATCTGGCTCGGCATATAGATCATCATCCGTTCGTCGAAAGCGCTTTCCACGGTTTGCTTCAAGAGTGCATACACCACCGCGCCATCTGCCCCAATCAACGCCGTCCGCACCCACTCTTTGCTCGCCCGGTGTTTGTTCGCCTCCACGATGATCTCGCCCGCTTGTTCGCCTCGCCTGGCCCGCACGTAACTGCCCGGCAGCAACCCGTGGCTTTCATACCATTTTCGCAGCCCGTCCACATGCCGCTTGGAGCGCACCACCCACCCCGGGAAGCGCTTGCCCGTTTCCCCATCCACAAAGTCGAACCGCACCCGCGGCGACTCATACGCGGCTGGAAACAAGCGCGCCATCCGCTCCGTCAGCGGCAGGCTGCCCGAACGCCAGTGCGGGAATATCAGCCGCACCTCCACCTCGTCCACCGCCTCATCGTTCGCTTCAATCGGGGAAAGCTCATCATCCAGAAATCGTTCAAGGCTCAACATTTCATCGTTCAACAGCGCGCGGTCATGCTCTATCGGTTCATAACGCAAATACACCGGGGGTTCCTGCACGTCTTTGGGCTCTAGACGCCGCAAAAACCATCGCACTTCGCCCGTGCTGCCTACTTCGTCAAAGCGTTTATCTTCCTGCAGGGCCAGGTCGAGGGAAAAAGCCGCCAACTTGGGATTGTTGCCTTGGGGCAATTCCACTTGCCCGAGCAATTCCTCCGTCAGCAGCGGCCCTCCGGAAGCCATATCCAGCAAGGCTTCGGCCAGATTGAGTTGCCCCTCAGTCACCTCAATAATCAGCGCCTTCGGGAACCAGCGCCCTGCGATATAAACAAAGTCATCGTTTTCACGTAACGCCGTTTCCACCTTTTTGGCCAGCGCCGCCCCATGCGCGTCCATCACCTCGCTGCCATCGAACGCTTGCTCGCTACCAGTATCAATCGGTTGTGCATTCAGGGCGTGGCTAGCCAAGCCAGCCGCAAATTCGCGTCGGCTGCCATCCCGCATCTCCACCTCGATCACGCTGAAGTCGTTCCCGTTCAAGGTACGCGCCGGGCGGGACCCTACCACTTCGCCGCCCCTATCTCCCAGGGTGGGAAACACCAGTTTCTCTCCGGCTTTGTGACCATCTTTTGGAAAATAGGGGCTGCCCGCCTCGGCCGCCTGCTTGGCTTGCACTTGAGCTTCGCCGCGCGCTCGCATGGCAACTATGAACGCGGCTAGATCTTCGGGGCTGAGTGGGGTTTCTACATCAAGCAGATGGGCGGAAATGGCATCCAGATCCTGTGTCTGGATTTTGAGATTTTGCCAGTAATGATCTTCAGGGGAAATCGCTGCTGCCATACAAAATCAACCGCGCCGGTCTTCAATACGCATTCCATCCAGGGGACCTTGCGCTGTGAAAATTACCTCCGTAGCATCGGGGTTATTTTTGGGATGAACAGACGGTATTATACTCGATGCTATTGACCACCAAAAAAGGCATCCGCAAGATGAGCGAACGTAAAAGCGAACGCAAATGGGTCTTCATTAAGAAATTCTACGGGAATGTCGAGGCCGAGATCGTGCGCGGTCTGTTTGAAGCGCAGGGCATTGAAGTTTTGTTGTCTCGGGAAGGCGCAGCCCAGGCTCTTGGAGTCAGCTTTGGCGCTATGGGCGATACGCAGCTCTTTGTTCCCTCAGATGAAGAAGAAGCCGCGCGCCAACTCCTCAGACAATTTGAATCCGGCGAGCTCGAGTAACCCACGCACGCTTCCATTGTAAGAAGCCACGTAGCAATCTCCACCCTGTCTTCTCCGCTTTTACTACAGCTAAATACGCGTTAAGGAAATACCCGATTCAACCAATCCATTGGCTGCACGGGCTCCCCATTCGCCCACACCTCCCAATGCAGATGCGCCCCCGATACCCGGCCCGTCCCCCCAACCAGACCAATTAACTGCCCGGGTTCCACAATATCCCCCGCCGCCACCATAATCTCGGATTGGTGAAAATAGCCCGTGTAAATCCCCCATCCATGGTCAATCAAGGTCGCATTCCCGCGCACATCCATCGGTCCCGCAAACACCACCCGCCCCGCCGCCGGCGCCCAGATTTCGATCCCTATCCCGCCCCCAAAATCCACGCCGTAATGATAGCCCTCATAAGAACCGCCGTTGTAAAGGCGATGCGTCCCGTATTCGGAATTGATCACACCCACATAGGGATGCGGCCAGCCCCATAAACCCTGCCATAGCTTCTGATCGCTCGCCGGCGCGACCAATTCCCGCACGATGGCCGACTCCGCATCCGAGAGATCCGAATCCAGAAATTCTGCGCCAACTGTCAATGTTTCGCTCGCATAATTGCCATCCAGCACCCGGATCGGCTGCGAAAAGGCGAAGTCCGCTTCGTCAAAAGTCCCTGTAATCGTCAGTGTATAGATTCCCGGTGTGGTCGTCAGCCCCACGCCCTGGATCGCCACCCAATTCGTCTCGCTCTCCGGGAAGAAATGCAATTCCCGTCCCAGCAACTCGCCGCCCAGGCTGAGCGCGCCAGACCCCGCAACATTCACCACACTGGCGCGCCCCTGCATAAATCCCGGATCCTCCACGCCGAGCGCCGTAATTGGCGAAGGCAGCCCACCCGGCCCAGCTCCCTCCCGCCCCACAGTAAAGAGCACGTCCCCCGGCACGGCCGCCCAGGTTCCTGGTAGCTGGTTCACCGCAACCATCGCCCACGGGTTTTCGCCGTTGGCCGCCGCCAGCTCCAGCAGGGAACTGCCTACCCCCACCGCCACTCGCGCCCGATTGCTCAATTCGCCTCGCTCGGTCGCCAGCATTACCGAAAATCCCGCGTAGAGCTGGTCCGGGCTGGTCACCCGGTTTAGCCGCGCCAGGCTTTCCTCCGGCAGCAAATAACGGCGCTGCAAGCTTAGGAAGGATTCGCCATACGGTATGTCCTCAAACACCAGCGTCCCGTCAATCCAATTAATCCCCGGAATCACCAACACATCGCCCACGTTGAGTGAGTTGGGGTCAGCCAGATCGCTGGCCGCAATAATGTCATTCATGGGCGTATCGAAGCGTAGGGCGATGCTGGATAGTGTGTCCCCCGGTTGCACTACGTAGCGCGGCCCGTCCGGTTCGCCTTGCTGCGCCGACGCCTGGCCCGTGCTCAATAGCAGCGCCAGCGCCAACACCAATCCAAGTTTAGGGAAGGGTTTCAAACGCAATGTGATCACCAACTACGAATTCGTTCAGCCGTTCAGCCGCACACTCTATCACATACTGGGCCGGCATGCGCGGCTTCAAAATCGAGCGCCAGGCCCTCGCCACGCGCACATCCACCACGCTTTTTTCCCCGTCCAGCCAGACGATGGCCAGATCAAAAAACATCCCCAGCATATGGATTGCGCTGTTGGCCCGGCTCTCGCCCTCATTCACCAGCACCACCCCTTCCTCTGCCCCCAGCGAGCGTCGCCAGGCCAGCCCGCGCAGTTTCGCGCCGAAGCTGTCGCACCAATCCGCATGAAGCGGCCTGGCCAGCCCCCGGCTCCGGTTAATCACGTGTACTCTTTGCATCGTCATTGAAAAAGAGGCGGCGAATGCCACCTCAGGGGTTAGCTCGTTGCGCCCTGCGCCTCTTTGCGCTTCAGCACCTGGTCTACGCGATCCACCAATTCCTGCAAGCTGAACGGCTTGGGGATGTAGTCATCCACTTTAGCGATGTGCAGCCCCAACACCTTGTCAATGTTCTGCGCTTTGGCTGTCACCACGATCACCGGAATGTCTTTTGTATCCTCCCTGGCCTTGAGCTGTTGGTAAACCTGCCAGCCGTCCATCTCGGGCATCATCAGATCCAGCAACACCAGATCTGGCTTCTCCGCCCGAATCATCTCAAGCCCTTTGGCGCCCCCGTTCGCGCCCAGCACTTCGAACCCCTTGCGAGAGAGGATGAGCTTAATCAGATCAATCATTTCCGGCTCATCTTCAACGCAAACGATCTTGCGTTTTCTCTCTTCTGCCATGCCGCCTCCATACAATTCCAGCCAATAAGAGGCTGGTCCACTGAGTTTACCATGACTCAATCCTCGGCCATCCTCCCCCAAACGTCCCAATCTCGCGCCGATTGCGCCTATCCCGGCCCTACGCTATAATCTCGCCGCACACCAAAAGGAGACTCAATGATCGACGCCAACGGCCTGCGCAAGGGCATCACATTTGAACTCGATGGCAACCTCTATAAAGTCCTCGACTATTCGCACCACAAGCCCGGGCGTGGTCTTGCCACAATCCGCATCAAAGCCCGCGATATGCGCAGCGGCGCCACCATCGACAAAACCTTCAGTTCCAGCGAGCGCGTCCAGGATGTCCGCCTCGACTACCACATGGTCCAATACCTCTACGCTGATGGCGATAATTACATTTTCATGGATAACGAGACCTTCGAGCAGCCGGCCATCTCTGCTGCCGTGCTGGGCGAGGCCACCCAGTATTTAACGGAAAACATAGAGGTTAAGCTCACCTTTTTCGAGAACGAACCCCTCGATATTGAGCTTCCCACCTCGGTAGAACTCAAAGTCACCGAAGCCGAAAATGCAATCAAGGGCGATACCGCCACCGGCCTCAGCAAAACGGTAACCACCGAAACGGGTCTCCAGGTTCAGGTGCCCGGTTTCATCGAGCAAGGCGCGGTGATCAAAGTCGATACCCGCTCCGGCGAATACCTCACCCGCGTTTAACCCCAATTCTGATTTCCGCCTCCTTGAGGCTACCGCGACCACGAGGGTTTAACCTTTGCTTCCGTCAACGCCGACCCGATTATTCGACTCACCTTCAACCCTTTCAATTTTTCCCGTAATGCTGTGTGTGTGTTGCTTCCCGTCTAGCAAACCAGTCTCGGGTCAATGGGGATTGCAATTCACCTAAGTAGGTAAACCTTCAATTTTTTGCAACCAGTTGCGTGGGGGTCCGGGGGAGATACAATTCCCCGGCGGGGCG
>QWJF01000061.1 GCA_009391835.1 Chloroflexota bacterium
ACAAGTGGGCCGCCGAAGGCACGCAGTTGGGATTGAGCGACCAGCAGCTGGCTGGTCTGCAGCTGCTTATGCAGGACCGCGAGCAGTGGCGCTCGTCACCGGAACTTACCGCGTTCTTTGACACGTGCTCTGCGCTGGGCACGCGTGAGTGGTTTGACTTTGACCCGACGATTGTGCGCGGGCTCGACTACTACACGGGCATGGTCTTTGAAGCGCGCGACCGCGACGGCGAGTTCCGCGCAATTCTGGGCGGCGGCCGTTATGACAATCTCGTGGCGGACGTGGGCGGCGACCCCATCACCGGAGTTGGCTTTGCCATGGGTGATGTGGTGGTGCAGCTTGTGCTTGAGAAGTATGGCGTGCTGCCAAAATTGCGGGCAGCGCCGGCCGATGTGCTCGTCACAGTTTTTTCAGCTGAGCTGCTGCCGGCGTCCGCAGCGCTGGCACACGCATTGCGCGCAGCGGGCTTGCGCGCAGAGCTGTACCCGGAAGCTGACAAGCTGGCAAAACAACTCAAGTACGCAGACCGGCTGGCAATACCGTTTGCCACCGTGCTGGGCCCGGATGAGGTCGCAGAATCCAACGTCACCATCAAGCAGCTGGCCAGTACAACGCAGCTAAAATGCGCACTGACGGCGGCGCCGCAAGCGCTGCTGCGCTTGCGAGACGGCGCGGCGTGATAAAATCGCCAGCGTAATAGCCTGGTGCCTGTAGCTCAATCGGCAGAGCTCCGCCCTGTGGAGGCGGCTGTTGTGGGTTCAAGTCCCATCAGGCACCCCTTGCACATCTGCAGCTGGCAGCGGCCGGCCTGTGCCCGCCCCCGTGGCTCAATGGACAGAGCATCTGACTTCGGATCAGAGGGTTGGGGGTTCGAGTCCCTCCGGGGGCACTTCATTTTTGTGCAATTGCGCAGCGCACTATTTGCATCGCTTTGCTTATGACGAACACGCCCGGGCAGCTTGACACCGCGCTAAAGGCACAGCAATACATTCCCAGTGAGGAAATATGCACTGTGATGTTTTTGGCGCAGCAACTGCAGAAGCCGGTGCTGGTGGAAGGGCCGGCTGGCGTGGGCAAAACAGAGCTGGCCAAGGCGCTGGCGGCGGCGCTGGGGCGCCCGCTGATCCGCCTGCAATGTTATGAAGGCCTCGATGAGTCAAAGGCGCTTTACGAATGGGAATACTCCAAGCAGATGCTGTACACCCAGCTGCTCAGCGGCAAGCTGCAGCAAATGCTGGCCGACGCTGACACGCTGGCGGCCGCCGCCGACCGGATTGCAAAGGAAGACGATGTCTTCTTCTCCATGCGCTTTTTATTGCAGCGCCCGTTACTGCGCGCAATTCTCTCCCCCGAGCCGGCAGTCCTGCTGATAGATGAGATTGACCGCGCTGACAGCGAGTTTGAAGCCTTTCTGCTGGAGGTATTGAGCGACTTTCAAGTTAGTGTTCCGGAAATTGGCACACTCGTCGCAACCACCAAACCGCTGGTGCTGCTCACCAGCAACAACACCCGCGAACTTTCTGAGGCGCTCAAGCGCCGCTGCCTGTACCTGTTCATCGGCTATCCCGCGCGGGCTGCAGAGCTGGAGATTGTGCGGCTCAAGGTGCCGGCGCTGGGCGCGCAGATTGCGGCGCAAGTGGTGGAGGCGGTGCAAAGCCTGCGCGGCCTGGACTTGCGCAAAGCCCCGAGTGTGGCCGAAACAATCGACTGGGCGCGCGCACTGCTGGCGCTAAATGCCAGCGCCCTCACGCGCGATGTGTTTGACAGCACGCTGACGGTGCTGCTCAAGTACGAAGGCGATTTGCAAAAGGCCCGCCAAATGATCCGGCGCGAGCCGCGCAAACCCGCAGCTGCGGACGCAGCGTGAGCAGCGACACTGCCGGCCGCCCGGCGCCGGCGTGCACCTGCCGGCCGTAGTATTCCACGCATTCCGGCCGGCTAAGTGGAAAATCGCATAATCGAATTCGTCTCCGGCCTGCGCGCCGCCGGCGTGCGCATATCAATTGCCGAAAGCCGCGATGCTTTTCTGGCATCCAGCAATGTGCCGGTTCCCCAACGCGAAACTTTCCGCGTTGCCCTGCGCACCACACTCATCAAAGCGGAGCGCGACCGCGAAACCTTCGATCGCCTGTTTCCAATGTACTTTGGCGGAGACCCGCCCGAGCAGCAGCCGGTGGGCCAGAATCTGCAACCCGCCGACAGTGAAACGCTGCAACAAATGCTGCGCGAACTGCAGGCTGAACTCAGCGAAATGTTGCGCGACCTGCTGCAGGGAAAGGCACCCGCCGAGGATCAGCTGCGCGCCCAACTGGGCCGGCTGCCTGCGCGCGTGGATCCACGGATGTTGCCGCGCGTGGAGCGCGAGCTGCAAAGACGACTCGGCGTAGCGCAAATGCTGCGCGAGATAGAGGCACTGCTCGATGCGCTGGAGCGCGCCGGCATGCCAGCCACAGCGTTGCAAGCCCTGCGCGCCGAGATTGAACAGAACCTGCAGGCGCTGGCTGCGCAGGTGGCGCGCTTTGTTGGCCAGCAATGGCGGGAGCGGGCCGCGCAAATACCGGCCGAAGAAGCAAGTGATGCGGGGCTTGCAGACCGCCCGTTTCAGAGCCTGGGCGATGCCGACTACGCACAGCTGCAGCGCGAGGTGCGCCGGCTGGCAGCGCGCGTGCGCACCCGCGCTGCGCTGCGCCACAAGCGCGGCCGCGGCCGCCTGTTGGACGCCAAGACAACCCTGCGCGCCAATGTGCGCCATGGAGGCGTGCCCTTCGCGTTGCACTTCAAGCGCCGCCACCTCAAGCCCAAGCTCACGCTCATCTGCGATGTCTCAACCTCCATGCGCCAAGTGGTGGAGTTTCTGCTCACATTCATCTACGAGCTGCAAGACCAGCTCAGCCGCACGCGCTCCTTCGCCTTCATCGACCAGCTGCTGGACATCAGCCCCGAGCTGGCAGCCGCGCCGCCAGCCACGGCCATACCCCGCATTTTGCGCAACCTGCCGGCCGGCCACTACAACACAGACCTCGGCGCAGCGCTAAATCAGTTTGTAACCCATCATCTTGACGCAGTCGACCAGCGCACCACGCTCATCATTTGCGGCGACGGCCGCAACAACTACAACGATCCGCGCTGTGAACTTGTGGAACTGCTGCGCCGGCGCGTGCGCCGTGTGCTCTGGCTAAATCCCGAGCCGCGCTATTTGTGGGGGTCAGATGACAGTGATATGGGGCAGTACGCAGCCGCAGTCAGTGCGGTGCATCCCGTGGGCAACTTGCGCGAGCTGGCTGCCGCAGTGGATAGCTTGATGGCTTCAAATTAATGCAGCGCGCTACAATCTTCGTAGTCCAAGCGCCCGCAAGATGAAACGTCCAAATAAACGCCCAACGCTATCGCCTGCCGCGCGCGGGGCCCTTAAGCGCACTTTGAAATATCTCGGGCGCACCGGAAACGCCGCCTCAATGCCATTCGCATTTATGGTGATTGCCACGCTCTCACAGCTGGCGGTGCCGCGTCTGGTTCGCAACATTCTGGATGGCATCACACACGGCGTAATGGCGGGCAGCCTGCTCGAAACACTGCCGTCGATCCCGGCCGCCCTGCTGCCGGCGGTGCTCCCGAAGATGCTTGCCCTTGCGGCGCTGCCGGCCGATTGGACAAAGGCGCAGCTTTTGGAACGCCTGACAGCAGACCAGCTGGCGGCACCGGCGGCGGTGCTTGCTGCCGGCGCCGCCATCGTGCTGTTTGCCTCCATGCGCGGACTGTTCGCCTTTTTGCAAGCGTACTGGGCGGAGCGCAACTCGCAAACCGTTGCCTTTGAAATTCGCAATGAGCTCTTCGACAAAATCCAGCGCCTGTCGTTTTCGTACCACGATCAAAACCAAACCGGACAGCTGATGATCCGCGCCACCGACGATATTGAGAAGGTCCGCCTCTTCATTGGTCAGGGACTGGTACAACTGGCTGGCGCTTCCATTCTGCTGGTTGCCACGCTGTCTTTGCTCCTGACCACAAACTGGCAGCTGGCGCTGGTTAGCATGCCAATTCTTCCGGCCGCGCTGATCATCTTTATGATATTTGGAATTGTGAGCCAGCCGCTGTTTGCCAAAGTTCAGGCGCGCATCTCCGATCTCAACACCGTGCTGCAAGAGAACCTCGCCGGCATCAAGGTTGTTAAAGCGTTTGCCCGCGAGGAAATGCAGCAGGCCAAATTCCGCACGGCGGCTGGCAACCTGCTCAGCCAGTCGATGACAGTCTCGCGCGTCTTCTCGTTTCTATTTCCCGTCGTGCTGCTGGTTGCCAACCTTGGCCAGGCATCCGTGCTGTATTTTGGCGGCAAACAGATTCTCAATGCTTCGCTGACGCTGGGCGAGTATCAGGAATTCAGCTTGTATCTAATCTACCTTTTTCTGCCGCTGGCGCAGTTTGGCATCATCATCACGCAGCTCGGCCAAGCCAGCGCATCGGCCGCGCGTATCTTCGAGATTTTGGATGCAACCAGCGATGTGCAGGACAAGCCCGATGCACTCACGCTGCCGGAAGTCACTGGCCGCGTCACGTTTGACAACGTCACGTTCAAATATCCGGGCGGCGGCGAACCGGTACTCAGCGAAGTTAGCTTCACTGTGGAGCCTGGCCAGTGCGTGGCGCTGTTGGGTGCCACCGGCTCCGGCAAAACAACCATCATCAATTTGCTCCCGCGTTTTTACGATCCCAGCTCGGGCAGCATCATGATTGACGGGCTTGATTTACGCTCTGTAACGCTGGACTCGCTGCGCTCCCAAATTGGCATTGTGCTGCAGGAGACCATCCTCTTTAGCTCCACCATCCGCGAGAACATTGCCTTTGGCCGGCCCAGCGCTACGCTGGCTGAAGTGCAAGCCGCAGCGCGTGCGGCGGCGGCTGACGACTTTATTGACGCGATGCCAGACGGCTACGACACGCCAGTGGGCGAGCGTGGCTCCACACTAAGCGGCGGGCAGAAGCAGCGCATTGCAATCGCACGCGCCCTGATCCTCAATCCGCACCTGCTGATTTTGGACGACGCCACCAGCAGCGTCGATCTGCAAACTGAATCGCGGATACAGGCGGCCCTTGACCGCTTGATGCGCGGCCGCACAAGTTTTGTCATTGCGCAGCGCATCAGCACTGTGATCAACGCGGACCTGATACTCGTGCTTGACCGCGGCAAAATTGTGGCCAGCGGGCGGCATCTTGACCTGCTTGAAAACAACGGCCTTTACGCGGAGATCTGCCGCTCGCAGCTGACGGGTGATCCCGCACAGCAACTTGTGGAGGCCTAAACAAATGTTTGGTGGACCCGACGGCCTGCGCCGTCTTATGAGCCAGGACCAAATGCGGCCGCAAAGCCTGGGCCGCACGCTCGCGCGCTTCGGCGGGTACTTCAGCCGCTTTGTGCCAACGTTGGCAGTGGTATCTGTGCTTGTAGTTATTTCCACGTGGGGCCAGGTGCTAACGCCAGAACTGGTGGGCCAGGCTGTTGACTGCTACATTGCAAAACCAATAGCTGGCGCATTTGGCGGAGCCGCCCCTGCGCAGCAAGCAGCTGCCGGTGCAGCCAGCCGCTGCTGGTACGGCGCAGACCTGTCGCAGCTTTCCACTGGCGCAAAAGTGGCGCACTGGCTGGGTTGGCAGCATGTCTTTGTTGATACCGCCGAGCTGGAAAAGATGTC
>QWJF01000062.1 GCA_009391835.1 Chloroflexota bacterium
GCACTGCGCCCCGCCTCCACATGCAGCTTGCCCGCGGCATCGCGATAGCGCAGCTCGGGCACGCTCGCAAAGCCGCGCAGCGCGTTGTCCACGGCGCTGGCCACATCCACGTGAATGCGCAGGCGCGCACGCTCTTCAATTTCCACCAGCACATCAAAAGTGGGCGGTGCGCGGCGCTCCAGCACGGTCTTGCGCGTGCCGCGCCGGCGCGCCTCTTCATCAGAGAGGGTCACTGCCTCCACGCCGCCCACCAAATCCGCCAGCGTCGGGTTGCGCAGCAGGTTGTCCAGCGTGTTGCCGTGCGCCGTGCCAATCAGCTGCACGCCGCGCTCCGCAATTGTGCGCGCAGCCAGCGCTTCCTGCTCGCGCCCGATCTCGTCAATCACAATTGTCTCGGGGTTGTGGTTCTCCACCGCTTCAATCATCACCTCATGCTGGCGCGCCGGATTGGGCACTTGCATGCGCCGCGCGCGCCCCACCGCTGGATGCGCAATATCGCCGTCGCCGCCAATCTCGTTCGATGTGTCCACCACCACCACGCGCCGCCGCTCGGCCAGCACGCGCGCCGCTTCGCGCAGCATGGTGGTCTTGCCCACGCCCGGCCGCCCCAGCAGCAAAATACTTTTTCCGGACATCACCAAATCCTCAACAATTTGTGTGGTGCCATAAACCGCGCGTCCCACGCGGCACGTCAGCCCGATGATTTTTCCCTGCCGGTTGCGAATGGCGGAGATGCGGTGCAGCGTGCGCTCGATGCCGGAACGGTTGTCCGTGTCAAACTCGCGCAAGCCGGCCACCACCGCCTGAATGTCTGCCGCCGTCAATTTGGCTTCCGCCAGCGCCACCTCGCCGCTCAGGTAGCGCGCTGCCGGCACGCGCCCCACATCCATCACCACCTCCAGCAGTTCATCAGACCGGTCCAGCTCGCGCACGCGCTGCGCAATTGCCGGCGGCAGCAGGTTCAGCAGCGCCGGCAGGTCATCAGTCAGCAGCGGGTCAGGTTCCATCACAGGCGTTTCACGCAAAGTTTCCGGTGCCAGTTGTGTAGTAGCCATCATCTGCTCAATTCAAGCGTTCCCAAGCTGGCAGCGTGCCCGCCCCGGGCGCAAACTCCGCCGGCGGGCGCGGGCGCGGCGCATAATCTGGCTGCGCTTGCCGCCAATCTGCGCGCGCATATTCAGCGATGCGCGCCGTCACTTTTATTTCCGGCGCCGGCAGCACAGCCAGCCGGTCCAATAGCGCCCGACGCACCGGCACCGCGAGGCGCTTCACCATCACCGCCTGCTGCCCGTAGAGCGTAAAGCCAAAATCAAGCAGCGCATGCCGCATCCATTGCTGGTAACTGCGCACGCACCAATACAAGGGATTGCCGGGCTGGTGCGCTTCCAGCTGCAAAAAGCCGCCCACCACCACAGAAATAGCATCCTGCACCTCGGGATGCAGAAACGGCTGCACAAAACAACCGCGCGTGCCGCGCCCCACCTGCAGAAACGCCTGCAGCTCGCCGCCGCGCGTAAATACATAGCCGTTGCCCTTCACGGGCGGAGCCGGCTCCACTTGCTGCACCAGCCGCGGCACCACATTGTCATAAAGCGCCAGCACTGCCAGGCCATCCGCCGCCGTGCGCTTGCGCAATGCGCTGCTGGGGCCGGGCGGCACCGGCGGCTGCAGCTGGTAAATTTCCTGGCGGGCGTAGATCGAAAAACCGCTCCGGCGCAGCATTTCAAATTCCGCAGTGTGCTCGTCAACCTCGGCAATCAGATTTTGCGCGCCGCGCCGGCCGGCCTCAGCCGCCAGCTCCTCCAATAGTGCGCTGCCCGTATGCGGCGGCAGCTGCCCGCTGGCCGGCGCCAGAAAGTGTACGCGCGCGTATGTGCCGCTGCTGCGCAGCTGCGCAAACGCCGGCTGCGCGCCAGGCTCGCGCGCCACAAAGGTGGCAGCAGAGCTGCCCACAATCATGTAGCCCGCAATGCCCACCGTCAGCGGATGGGTGTCCCGCGTCAGCGCTGCCTCGGTGTGCAGGCAAATCCCCTGCAGGCTCATGCGCCGCAGCGCCGCCAGGTCGCGCCAGTCCAACGCCCGGATTTTCAATGGCATGCGTCTAGTTTACTTGCCGGCCAGCTGCAAAAACAATTCATGAAAGCGCGCGTCGGTGGTGAGCTCCGGATGAAAAGCCGTGGCCAGCAGGCGCCCCTGGCGCGCCGCCACAATTTCGCCGGCGGGCAGCGTTGCCAGCACTTCCACCTCCGGCCCCACACTCTCAATCATCGGCGCGCGGATAAAAATTGCGTGGAAGGTTCTGCTGCTGCCATCTTTGCCGGCAGCCAGCGCGGGCACATGCAGCTGCGCTTCAAAGCTGTCGACCTGGCGCCCAAATGCATTGCGCTGCACTGTGATGTCCATCAGGTTCAGCAGCGGCTGCGCGCGGTGGGCATCGCGCGAGAGCAGAATAGCGCCGGCACACGTGCCCCAGATTGCAGCGCCCTGCGCAGCCAGATTGCGCATCGGCTGCATCAGCCCGTACGCTTCGGCTAGTTTGCCAATCGTTGTGGATTCTCCGCCGGGAATGACAAGCCCGGCCAAGCCCGCCAGCTGCGCCGGCAGGCGCACCGCGCGCGCCTCCGCCCCCAGGTGCTGCAGCACCGTGAGGTGTGCATGGAAGTCGCCCTGCAGCGCGAGTACGCCGACCGCGACGCCCATGCGCGTTTACCAGCCGCGCGAGGCGAGCAGCTCGGTGGAGGGGATGTCGTGCACGTGAATGCCGACCATCGCCGCGCCAATGTTCTTGCTTACATCAGCGATGATGGCGGCATCTTGAAAGTGCGTGGTTGCCATCACAATCGCCTTGGCCCGCTTGAGTGGATCACCGGACTTGAAAATGCCCGAGCCCACAAACACGCCATCCACGCCCAGCTGCATCATCAGCGCTGCATCCGCCGGCGTGGCAATGCCGCCGGCCGCAAAGTTCACTACCGGCAGCCGCCCGCGTTCGCGTGTCTCCTTCACCAGCTCGTACGGCGCGCCCATCTCCTTGGCAAACGCCATCAACTCTTCCTCTTGCAGGGACTGCAGCCGGCGAATGGCGCCGAGCACGCTGCGCGCATGGCGCACCGCCTCCACCACATCCCCGGTGCCCGCCTCGCCCTTGGTGCGCATCATTGCAGCGCCTTCGCCAATCCGGCGCAGCGCCTCGCCCAGGTTGCGGCAGCCGCACACAAATGGCACCTTGAAGTCGTGCTTGTTTACGTGGTGCTCCTCATCCGCGGGAGTCAGCACTTCGGACTCATCAATGTAATCTACGCCCAGCGACTCAAGCACCTGCGCCTCAACAAAGTGGCCGATGCGGCACTTGGCCATAACTGGAATGGAAACCGTTTCCATGATTTTTTCAATCATCGCCGGATCGGACATGCGCGCCACGCCGCCGTCCGCGCGAATGTCTGCGGGCACGCGCTCCAGCGCCATCACGGCGCAAGCACCAGCCTCTTCGGCAATCTTCGCTTCATCGGCGTTGACCACATCCATAATCACGCCGCCCTTCAGCATCTCGGCCAGCCCGCGTTTGAGTGTTACCGTTCCAGTTTGAGGTTCCATCACGTTGCTCCGTTAGATAACTATATCCGTGGCGATTTTACCACCCTCAGCCCGCTGCGCTGCTGATTCGCAAGCTGCGCCACGCGCCCGCATCCGGTGAAATCCGCACAAAATTGAGGGGGTTATCGGCAGGGGCGGGGTGCATACTTAGCGCCTGTATTAGAATAATGCCCACTTGCGGCGGGGCCGGGCACCCGCCCGGCCTGCGGAGGCACCCAATTGACTGAAGACTTGAACCCGTTTGCACTCGCCCAGCAAAAGCTGGACGAAGCTGCCGCCATCCTGAACCTGGATGATGCCACGCACCAAATGCTGCGCTGGCCGCAGCGCGAGCTGCATGTGACCGTGCCTACTTAGTTCGCTTCGAGGTCGCAACTCCCGGAAACTATAGAAACGCCTTTGGGTATTAGTCTTAAACACTCTGGCTTGACATGTGACCCACCACCCGATTATTGTAATAGATACGAGAGTTTGGCCTGCAAATCAGTTCAAAGCCTCTCGAGCACCGTAGGATCGGATCGATGCTCCCAAATCAACCAATTATTTTGACGCTACGACCGTGGTATGGAAATCCGAGTTTGATTGTATTTCGCATGACGATGATTTGGTAAATGGGTACCTCACAAATCATGTGAGCGTCCGTAGATATCTGCGAAAAGAAAAACCAATGTGCAAATGTGCCTGCAAGCACCCCACTCCGCGCCACATTAGCACTACACTATTCACTCTCAAGACCGACGGTAATACTGAACCCCACATCAGAATTCTAATCATTGAATAGGCATGCGACAGTGCCCATAGCCCGTTAGACCAGAACGCTGCGGAGCTCCCACAATAAATTCGAAAGCACAACTAACACCGCCCACATGGCAGACTAACTGCACAACCACTACTCAGTGTCCTACCCATTCAAGGATAATCTGTTCGGTTTGCACGACTTCGGTCGCAGAAACCCTTGCAAAACAATGTGCTTTTTCCAAAGGTAATTCGAGGCCATACAAGTGGCACCTGCACCAGTAGAAATTACACATTGTCTATCTATTCGCTACCAGAATGTAGTTCCCAAAACTTAGATTTTAGGGTGGGCTCCGACCAATTCATAACAGCAGCGCAAACGCACAAAACGAAATTGCAAGTTAGCGTTAGACTCCATTACTGGTTCTAGCAACCGCCTTGTTCGTAACAAGAACGATACTAGGTGAGCACAAAACGGAACGTTGTTGCCGATACACTTAAGTGTGATTTATACTTGGGAAACTGCTAAAATATATACGATACTAATATGATCACTACTAAAGACTTGACAAAACTCTATGACGGTCACGTGGCCGTTGACGGTCTCAATCTCAATGTACAGCTTGGAGAAATCTACGGCTTTCTCGGACCAAACGGCGCAGGCAAAACCACAACAATCCACATGCTTCTCGGTCTTATTGCCCCTTCGCACGGTCAAATAATAATGTTTGGGGAACCAATTACACCTCAAGATTTCACGTTCCGTCGCCTTATCGGAGTGGTCGCAGAAGAGCCCGTCGATTCATCGCCCATGTCTGGTTGGGAGCTAGTACAGATGTTTGCAGGTATTTATGGTGTTCCATCGCCCGAACCCCGCATGGCTACCCTTTTCCGACAACTCGAACTATGGGAGGCTCGCGATGTCAGAGCGCGCGATTATTCGCGCGGTATGCGCCAAAAACTAAGTTTGATACGCGCATTGGTTCACAAACCTCCATTACTTATACTGGACGAGCCTGTAAGCGGACTAGACCCCGTTGGCATACAGCAAGTGCGTGAGATCATCAACTTCTACCGGAATGACGGTGGCACAGTCTTCATATCGAGCCATATACTTTCAGAAATCGAGCACTCAGCCGACCGAATTGGAATCTTGATTTCAGGCCGGCTCGCAATCGAAGATACCATGTCAGGTATTCGGCGTCACCTTATGGCC
>QWJF01000063.1 GCA_009391835.1 Chloroflexota bacterium
CTGCATATCATCCCGTACTTCTATCCGGCGTGGGCCTATGGCGGCACCTGCCGTGCGGCGTGGGAGCTGGCGCGCGCACTGGTGCGCCATGGGCTGCAAGTTGCGGTCTTCACCACAGACGCGCTTGATGCGCAGCAACGCACAGGCCCTGCGTTTGAAGTTGTGGAGGGCGTGGAGATCCATCGCGTTGCCAACTTGAGCAATCGCCTCGCCTGGGCGCGTGTTTTTCTGCCGCTTGGTTTTGGCAGCCAGTTAAGCGCAGCGGTGGCAAGGGCGGATGTAGTGCACCTGCACGAGTTCCGCTCTTATCAAAATGCCGTTGCGCTGCCCATCATTGAGCGGCAGGGCAAGCCGTTCGTGGTCACGCCGCAGGGCAGCCTGCCGCGCATCATGGGGCGCTATGCCCTCAAGGCTGTCTACGACCAGCTGTATGGGCGGCGTATCTTGCGCCGGGCGGCCCGGCTGCATGCCCTTGATGACATGGAACGCCGGCAGTACATCGCGCTGGGGGTGGAACCGGCGCGGATTGCCATCCGGCCGAATGGCATTGACCCGGCAGAGTTTGATAGCCCGCCGGACGCGGCGGCGTTCCGCGCGCGCCATGGCATAGCTGCCGGCACACCGATTGTTTTGTTTCTGGCGCGGGTAAACCGCATCAAGGGCGTTGACTTTCTTGTGCAAAGTTTTGCGCTGGTGCACAAGCGGGTGCCGCAGGCGCTGCTGCTGATTGTTGGCCCGGACGATGGCTATCTGGGCGAAGTGAAGCGCCAGGTAAATGCGCTCGGTATTGCGGAGCATGTGCGCTTCATTGGCTATCTGGATGGAAAAGAAAAGCTGGCGGCGTACCGTGCCGCGAGTGTTTATGTGCTGCCGTCCACTTACGATATTTTTGGCATTACGCTGCTGGAGGCGCTGGCGTGCGGCACTCCGGTGATCGCCACAAATGGCGTTGGGTTTGCAGATTTCATGCGCCAAAATATTATTGGTGCTGTTGTAAATTTTGGCGATACGGCTGCATTGCAGGCGGAAATCGTGCGAGTGCTGCAGCAGCCTGTGCCGGAACTGGCTGCCCGATCGGCGGCTGGCCGGCGGTATGTACTGGAGAATTTTGGCTGGGATAGCATTGCGCGCGATTGGCTGCCGGTATACGCCGGCTGTGCAGTGAACTAACCATGTGCGGAATTTGTGGAATGCTGCAGGTGGGTGGCGGTGCGCCGGTGAACGTGGAGCTCCTGGCGCGCATGCGTGACCTGATTGCGCATCGCGGTCCGGACGATGCCGGCAGTTATGTGGCGCCGGACGGGCGCGTGGGCCTCGCCAACCGCCGCCTTTCAATCATCGATCTTTCTGCCGGCGGCCATCAACCGCTGGCGAACGAGGATGGCACGGTGTGGATCGCGTTCAATGGCGAGATCTATAACTACCGCGAATTGCGCCCGGCGCTGCTGGCGCGCGGGCATGTGTTCGCGTCGCAGAGTGACACAGAAGTGATTGTGCATTTGTATGAAGAGTACGGGGCTGACTGTGTGCAGCACCTGCGCGGCATGTTTGCATTTGCAATCTGGGATGCGCGCCGCCAGGAATTGTTTCTGGCGCGCGACCGCTTGGGCGAGAAGCCGCTGTACTATGCGCATGCTGGCGGCTGTTTTATGTTTGCGTCCGAGATCAAGAGCCTGCTCGCCAATCCCGCGCTGCCGCGCAAGGTGAAACCAGCAGCGCTCTACCACTACCTCACCTTTTTAACCCCGCCGGCGCCGGATACGCTCTTTGACGGCGTTCAAAAACTTGCTGCCGGGCATTGCGCCTGGATTGCATTGGACGGCTCTGTGCGGGTGCACGAGTATTGGAACATGTTTGCGGGATCGGTGGCGCCGGCCAGCTCCGGTGACGTACTGGAGCAGCTGCGTTCAACACTGCGCGAGAGCATCGCACTGCGCATGATCTCGGATGTGCCCTTTGGCGTGCTGCTTTCCGGCGGAATTGACTCCACCACAAATCTGGCGTTGATGACGGAGCTTTTGCAGCAGCCCGTGCGCTCCTTCTCCATCGGTTATGCGGGGGCGGGCGTGGATGAGTTCAACGAACTCAACTTTGCGCGCGCGGCAGCGCGCCAGTTTGGCGCGGAGCATCATGAGGTCATCATCGGCCGCGAGGATCTCATGCGCTTTTTGCCGGACATGATTTATCACCAGGATGAGCCGATTGCGGATCCGGTTTGCGTGCCGGTGCATTATGTTTGCAAGCTGGCGCGCGAGTCCGGCACCAAAGTGGTGCAGGTGGGTGAGGGGGCGGACGAACTTTTTGGCGGCTACGCGCACTGGATTGCGGCACTGCGCTTGGAACGCAGGCTGTGGCCAATGTTTGGCAGCCTGCCCGGATTCATGCGCCACGCGGTTGCCGGCCTGGCGCGCCCGCTGCTTGGCGAGCTGCGCCATGAATACCTGCGGCGGGGAGCAGCGCATGAGGAACTATTTTGGGGCGGCGCGATTGCATTCGGCGAGGCCGGCAAGCAGGCGCTGCTTACTGATGGATTTTTGCAGCAGGTGCGCGGCTTGTCTTCGCATGATCCGGTGCATGCGCAGCGCCGGCAGTTTGAGGCGACCAGCCCCAACCGCGACTATCTGACATGGATGAGCTTTTTAGACTTGCGCATGCGCCTGCCGGAACTGCTACTGATGCGCGTGGACAAAATGTCCATGGCAACTTCCGTGGAGGCACGGGTGCCATTTCTGGACCATGTGTTTGTGGAGCAGATGATGCAGCTGCCGCAGCAGGTAAAGCTGCCCGGCCTGCAACCCAAGCATTTGCTGAAGCAGGCTGTGCGCGGCATTATTCCGGATGAGATTATCGACCGCCCGAAGCAGGGGTTCCGCGTGCCCGTGCGGCAGTGGCTGGCTGAGGATTTGGGAGTGCTGGCGCACGATTGTTTGCGCGGCTTTTGTCAGCGCACAGATTATTTCCGCTGGCCGCGCGTGCAAGCGCTGCTGCGCAGCAACAATGAACTGTCATGGTACTTATTAAACTTTGCGCTGTGGCATGAGCTATGGATTGAGGGCGTCCCGCGCGATGAATTGCTGGTCCCGCGCCAGCC
This sequence comes from Chloroflexota bacterium, assembly GCA_009391835.1. Lineage (GTDB taxonomy): Bacteria > Chloroflexota > Anaerolineae > Anaerolineales > UBA11579 > QWJF01. The sequence goes on from QWJF01000063.1 coordinate 3,092, forward strand.
CGCCCGTACTCAATAACCGAATTCTAAAATCAGCCGGGCCCGTACATACACTGCGTCTTGGGCTCAAGCGGGCAGGCAATAAAGGGCAGCTGCACCCGCAGCAAAATGTAGGTGCTGGTAATGAAGAGCGCCAGGATGACTGTGGCCAGCATCAGCCGGCGCTGCTTGCGAACAAAGATTGCAAGCAGCCCGCCCGCAAGCAGAATGCTGGCGGGCATGGTGGCCGGCAGCCCATAGCGTGCGCCGGCAAACGTGAGCAGTTGGGCGCGGCTTGGCCAAACATCCGCGCGAATAAACACCACGCCCCACAACACGGCGCAGGTCCCCATTAATAGCAAGAGATGCTTGCGTTCGGGCGTGCCGCGGGTGCGCCAAAGTGCACGGAGCAACCCCGCCAGCGCCAGCAGCGTCAGGCCGGCAACGGGCAGCAGCTGCAAACGGGTGAGGCCAGGCTGCGTGCCGCTAAACCCGGACCAGTACATGCTAAAGATCCATGCGGGTAACTCTGCAACCCACACCTGATTGGTGCGATGCCAGGACAGCAGCCCCCAAAGCATCTGGTTGGGCTCGTAAGCCAGCAGGCGCACAAAGCGGATGCGCGGCCAGCGTTGTTCGGCCGAGCCATTGCGCAGCAGATTCTGAAACTGCAGACCGCCCCAGTTACCTGAAGCTGCTGCACTACTGTCAAACTGTGGCGGGACCGCAGGGTTGAACTCGCCCGGCACAACTATCAGGTCATCGTACACCGCACTGCCTGCGAGCACCGGGTGCAGCACCATTGCCAGATGCTCGGCGTCCGGGTTAATGCGCGTGGTGAGCGCCCGAAACTCCCAGTCACCGGTTGCCGGCAGCTCAATGCTGCTGCCGCCCAAGTGGTCTTCAAGCGCTGGAAACTTTAGTGCCGCGCCTTGCGGGGCGCGCACCCAGCCGCCGACAGTTACCAAGTTGCCGCGCAGCTGTGTAACCGTACTCTCCGGCAGGTATTGCACAATGCCATCAGCGGAGTCGTTATAGAGGCGCTCGCATAAGTCATCGGGTGCGCACATCAGGTCATCGCGCACCAGCCCCTCTGAGTTGTCGTGTCGTTGCGCCAGCATGCCAACCGAACCGGAGTGCGCAGACGGTGTCAGCTGTGGCGATCGCAGCGGGCGGTGGCGCAGTTTCAGCATGCCGTTGTTGATGAACCAGTGCGCTGGTGCGAGCAGGTCCACCGGCTGCAGCGCAAACAGGGCAACCCCGCCCGCCGCGAGCAGAGACAGGAGGGCACGGCGCTTGATTGCGACCGGCAGCGTTGCCAGCACCCAAATGACTGCCAAGGGCGCGCCGACCCATGCAGAGGTTTTGGTTGTGAAGCAGGCCAGCAGCGCCAGCGCAGCTGCCAGTGTGCGGAAAGGGCTCCAGCCGCGGGCATGGATGCAGGCTAATGCCCACAACAACATGCCCAGCGCACAGGCCGCGCCCACATCGGCGTTGGTTCCGGTGCTCAGGTCCGCCAGCTGCTGGTTGAAACCAGCGAGGGCGGCGGCGCCAATGGCCCACAGCTTGCGTTTTGGAAAAAGCTCACGCGTGATGCCGTAGGTGGCCACTGTCATCAGCAAGCCCAGCAGCAGCGTCGCGGTGCGGCTCATCAAAGAGGCCAACTGATCCGATACGGGATTTAGAAAAGCAATGGGCAACGCAGCCCACGTGTAGTAAGCCACGCCACGCTTGGCATGCTGCCAAAAATACGGGCACGGACTGACTTCCGGATGGGCGGGATCGGCATAAACGGGCGGCACCTGCCGCCCCAGCAATGTGTCTCTAATTGCCTGGCCCAGCGCGCTCTGCTCCTCGTTGTACGCGTGCGGCAAACCAACGGCGTGGCGCATGCAGCCCGCAGCCATCAGGCGCGTGACGCCAAACTGCCAGTACTCATCCACGCCAAAGCCCAGTGGTACAATGTCTATTCGCAGTAATGCGATTGCAGCTTGCGCCACGAGCAAAAGCGTCAGGGCGCGCAGCGCTATGCGGTTATGCATCGCGCGCAGTGTAACGACCCGATAACCCCTTGTCAACGACCGGCACAAAAAGCCGTACGCGAGCGAACGCGCGATGATGCCGGTGCGGCTGGCAGCGCTGATCTCGCATCCCATCCAGTACTTTGCGCCGCTCTATCGCGAGCTGGCGTGCCGGCCGGAGATCGCCCTCACAGTTATCTTTTGC
>QWJF01000064.1 GCA_009391835.1 Chloroflexota bacterium
CGGGTGTGGGGTCAGCGACCCCACAAACAACCGCTCGAAGACATCAGCAGGATAACGGTTGGCCGAAAAGCTTTTATTCCTTATGCATCCACAGCGCCGCGATCAACAACACTTCGTCCAGCTTAGTGATGTAACCCAATGCGTCCCCGTGCCCACGTAAATAATTAAGCATCACCCAGGCCACGATCGTCACCGCCGCAAATCCCATAAACGCCCAGTGCACCAGGCCCGATTGGCCCTTCGGAAAATCAGTCAGCAGCGCCCACAGCAACACCAGATAACCGATACCGTTCAACGCAAACAGCACGTCCAATTTTCCCCCGCCGGTGAAGAAATCAAGGTTCAGCACCACCAGGTGCACCACCGCCGTAATCAGCGTCAATACGATGATCGCGCTTCGTAAAGTACTTTTACTCATTTCGTCCTCCATAGGAAATAGTTCAGACCTTCATTATAAAGGCCGCAGCGCGATTCCCTCCAAAAAATCGGCCGCCACATCCATGCTCGTCTCCCAGCCCGCATGCCGCTTGCCCGCCTTTTGCGCCGCCAGGCTCATTTGCTCCAACAACTCCCGGTCCTCCACCAACGCTTTCAAATGCGCCGTAAGCGCGGGCGCATCTCCCGCCTCAATCAAAAAGCCGTCCACTCCATCCCGAATCACTTCGCCCGCCGCCCCCGATTTTCCCCCCAAAGCTGGCAGCCCAAAGCGCATTCCCTCCGCATACACGATCCCGTAGCCCTCATACTCCGAAGGCACCACCAGCACATCGCTCGCCTTCATCAGCTTTGCCAGCGCCGCATCCTCCTGGTGCCCCAGCAGCCGCACCTGGTCGTCCAACCCCTCCCTTCGAATCGCAGCCCGCACTTTGCGTACGGTCTCCGGCTCGGCGTCCAAACTGCCCGCCACGTCGAGTTCCACGCTGCCCTTTGGCAGCTTCCCCATCGCCTCCACCACCACTTCCAGCCCTTTGCGCCGAATCACGCTGCCCACAAACACCATCCGTAGCGGTCCCCCACGCTGGACGCGTTTTCGGATTTGAGCCGGGGTTATGCCCCGCCCCAGTCGGTCCGCGCCAGGCTGCGCCACCACGTTTGGTTTGCTGGCGCCGAGCATCTCCTCAACCACTCCCTTTGTGGTCTGGCTGTTGAAAATAAAGGCGTCCACGCTGGCCAGATAACGCCGCTCCACGGCCGCATAAAATGCCTTCAATGCCGCCGGATGGCGTTCGCTGCTCCGCAAATGATGCACAACCGACACAATCGGTGTGCGTCCCTCGTGCCTAAGCCTTGCATTTAGGGCAAACAGAGAGGGATGGTTCAACTCGTCCTGGATCAAAAGGTCCACCCCAAAATCACGCAGCCGCTCAAACAACCTGCCGGACCAGTTATCCATCAAATTTCTGGCGTAACTGCGCCAGGGCAGGCTGATCACCTCTACCTGGTAACCGCGCGCTTGCAGCCTGCCGACTAATTTACGGTCATAAAGGAAGCCCCCCGAGGGGGTATCGAGGCTGCCGTACACCACCAGCCCCATGCGCATGCTTAGAATTCCAATCGATAACTTGCGGAGGCGTCCTGACTCTCCCACAACCGAACATTGACCGCCCGCAATTGCTCAGTGCGCAGCCGCCGCGCCAGCGCCGCGCACACAATGCGCGCAAAGCGTTCCAGGGAAGGGTTCAGCCCTTCAAAATCGGGCAGCGTATTGAGCGTTGCCCCGCGGTAGGTCGCCAGCAGCCCGTCCAATTCGCGACCCACCTCTTCGATATCAATAAGGAACCCATGATGATTCAATGTGTCCCCCTCCAGGGTCAATTCCAGTCGGTAATTGTGCGTATGGGGCGCGTTTTCCTCCCCCCAATCGCCCCCGATCAGATAATGCTGCGCTTCAAAATCACGTTGTACGCAGAGCGAAAACATAGCAGCTAGAAAACCGGCGGCTTGCTGGTGGCCACAAACCAAGTGTAATAGGTTGAGATGCCCAACAGCGTCGTCACCAGATACAGGCCGTAGGCCGTGCGCATAAACAGTTTGTAATTGTTAAATTGCAGCTTTCGCGGCACCAGCCGGTGGCCGCGCAGCACCACAAAATTGCCGAGGATAAACGCCAGGAAGCCCACCCCGGCGTGGATGCTGGTCACCAGATAGAACGACCCCTCACGCGGCCCGCCGCTATCCCGCAGAATGAAATCCCGATACGGCAATAGCATCAGCCACAGCACCAGCACAATGTTCATCGCCGCCCCGCTGGTCTGCACCCATTTGTGTGCGTCGTAACGACCCTTGCGCGCCAGATAGAAGCCGATTGAAAACAGCCCCATCACTAGAATGCTGAGCAGCAGCGTCATATCCGCCGCGAAATTAGCAGACGTGCCAAGAAAGCCCGGGGCGTGCAGCAGGTTGGTCATGGTCTCCTCCAATGAGATAAATGGCGTAGCCCCATCATAATGCCAACCCGCCCAATCCGTAAACGCCCTTCGCTCTTGCATAGCTACGCAAGCCGCTAGCCCCCTGATTACTGATTACCGGTTACTGATTACGACTCACGAATCACTCTTTTTCCACTTGGTCATTTTCTCGACAATATCATTCGCCCCCAAGTCCTCACACAGCCCCCTCAAAGTCTCCCGCGCCCCCTGCCATTCCAAATCCTCCAGCCTCTCCGTCAGCGGCACATCCGTGCGCAGCGTCGTCAGCTCCCGATAAAGCAGCGCCGCCTCCCGGTCGGCCTCCAGCGTGGCCCACAATTTTTTGGCACGCCCTGCGCTAATCCCCCAGCCCTCCAATTCCGGGCTGATCGCCTCGATATGCCCGAACTTCGCCAGCACAGTCGCCGCCGATTTCGCCCCCCAGCCCTGGATGCCCGGAATGCCGTCTGCTGCGTCGCCCACCAGCGCTAAATAATCGGGGATGGACGCGGGCGCCACGCCGTATTTCTCCACCACCGCGGCTTCATCGTAAACGATCTCCCGCCGCCGGTCCCAGCACACCACCTTGTCGCCCGTCACCAGTTGCGTCAGGTCCTTATCCGGCGAACACACCACCACCTGCTCAATCCGCTTATCCCCGCCAAAACGCACAGTCCCCGTGGCGATCGCGTCGTCCGCCTCGAATTCCACCATCGGCCACACCACGATACCCATCGCCGCCACCGCTTGCTCCGCAAGTTCGAATTGACTCAGCAATAAAGGATCGACCCCATCCCCAGTCTTGTACCCGTCAAACAAATCGTTGCGAAACGACCGAATTTCATGGTCAAAGGCGCAGGCAATATGGGTAACCTCCGGCAGATTGAGCAGCGCCTGTAAATTCTTCATCAGGTACACCGTTGCCCCCACCTCGCGCCCATCCGGCGCTTGCTTTGGCGGCGGTCCGTAAAAGCTGCGAAATAATTCGTATGTGGCGTCAACCAGGTGGATCTTCACTCGGCACCTCTCAGAAGCTCTGAAAGCATTAATAATAGGTGCCTAAATTGTAACAGCGGCACATCCATGCGCAGGGTCGTCAGCTCCCGATTGAGCAGCGCCGTCTCTCGGTTGGCCTCCAGCGTCTCCCATAGAGTTTACGCCCGCCTTGCGCTTTTCCCCCAAGCCTCCAACTCGGGAATGATCGCCTCGATATGCCCAAACTTTAGGGATTGACAAAGGCCTCGAATCTCTCTACTATATCGGGAACGGATATAGTATTGGGGAGGCCATGTCAGCAACTGCTCAAATCCAACAGGATTTCCTCCCTTTAACACCTTCGGTGTTCCATATCTTGCTAGCTCTCGCAGATGGCGAAAAGCACGGATATGCAATTATGTCGGATGTCGAGAAAAACACGAATGGAAGCACAAAAATGGGTCCCGGTACACTATATGGTTCGATCAAGCGAATGTTAGGCGCAGGGTTGATCTAAGAATCGGACGAACGCCCCGATCCAGAATTGGACGACCAGCGCCGCAGATACTATAAGCTTACCGGCCTTGGCGCCCGAGTAGCTCGGGCTGAAATACGGCGAATGGCTGAGTTGCTGGCGCTGGCAGAGGCAAAGGATGTATTGGCATTCGAGTTGATCTTTCGCCAGAGCAGCGCTCTTCAGCGAGAGATCTTCTGAGGGTGGCAAGTCAAGGCTGCCTGACCCTTAGGAAATCATGCTGAAAAACACATCTTCAGATCCCCAGTTAGTTGAGTATTCTGTTTTCGCATATCAGATCCTGTCAGCCTTTTATCTTGCCCGGTTCCGGGAGGCATATAACGCTCAAATGAGCCAGGTATTTAGGGATTGGTGCCTGGAAACCTACTTCCGATCTGGGTTTTCAGGCATGCTGAAATTATGGGCACGAGCCTTTTTTGATTGGATCAAAACTGTAATCGAACAACAACTCCATAAAGGAACTGAAATGACAAACATGAAATTCGTTCGTTTAAGTGGCTGGGGATTGGTTCTTGCAGCGGTTTCATTCTTACTTACTTTTCTCACCGATGCTGCTGAAATCCAAATATGGCTGTTCGGCATCTTCGGAACCAAAACGAGTGGAGCTGAACTGAACCTTTATCGATCAATTTCTGATGTTATAGCGATGATGCCGTTCTTCTTAGGTGTCGTCCTGGTCATATTAGGGATTTTAAGCCTTCAGGCCCGGTACGGCAAACATGTTCGACCGATTGGGAGCTTTGCGTTGGGAGCTGGAGCGCTTTTCGGTGCATCCGCTTTGGTTGGTCTTATTGGGATGATGGCGGGTATTGAAAGCGCTGGGTCGCTTGCAATGCCTTCCATTGCACTCATGTTCACCGGGTTGTTCGTTTTCGGTCTGACTGCGATAAAGGCAAAGCCAATGGAAAACGGAAATTTTCTTCCGATGCTGGCCGGTTTCTGGCATCCGATGATCGTTTTTGGGGCCAATCTTAACCACCTTTTGACAGGCAACTGGCTCGAAGTTCCAGGCTGGTTATCGTTCAGTATTGTACGGTGTCAGACAAAGTGAGACAGTTTAGGGCATAAAAATAGTGGAGACTTTCTGGCCGAAATCCAGTAAAAAGGATCAAGGAGAAAC
>QWJF01000007.1 GCA_009391835.1 Chloroflexota bacterium
ACTCTATTTCGTCAACCTTATTTTCTGCATCTTGCACGAGCCTGCGCAGGCGTTCTGCCACTTCCTCCGCCTCGGTAAGGTTCGTCGCCGGAAGCACCATTAAGAATTCGTCTCCACCCCAGCGCCCTGTCCAATCGTAGCGACGTTTGGACGCGTTAATCGCATCAACCAACTTGGTCAACGCCTTGTCACCCATAAGGTGACCACGTTCATCATTAATCGCTTTGAGGTTGTCCACATCAATGAGCATCAGGCACATGGGACGATTTTCTCGATGCGAACGATGCCACTCGGAGTCAGCATAGTCCGTGATCGCCCGGCGATTTAACGTTCCGGTTAATATGTCCCGCATGGCGATTTGTTCCATCTCTGCCAGCGAGTCTTTCAACTCCTGCTCAAGGCGCTTCCGCTCGCTCACATCTCGCACAATGCTCTGATAGTGAAGTGGATGTCCATCTTGATCAGAAATAAGGGCTAAGTTAACCTCAACGGTTTTTCGGCTCCCATCTTTACACACCACTGTCCGCTCGTAAACCGGAAGCACATTCTCCTGATTAACCCGTTCAACCTGCATTTCGGAAGATTTCCGCTCTTCGGGAACGATCACATGTTTTACGGGCATTCCGACAAGCTCGCCAATCGTATAGCCCAATAATTCTGCCGCCTGCTGATTAACATCCAGATAGGTGTGATTCAAGTCAATAATTAAAACCGCGTCATTGGTCTTTTCAAAAAGAGCCCGGTAGAGTCTTTCGTCTCGGCGTGGTCTATCTAAGCTGTCTCGGGCCAAGCGCCTCGCCACAACAATGAGACTTATTGAAAACCCAAAGCCAATGATCAACGCGATGACACTTTCTTCCATTGGCGCGGAATAGGGGTTGAGTGAAATCAATCCCATCGAATCCAGTACATGAATGCCCACATCCGCCACCAAGCTCAGGCCACCAACCGTGGCTCCGCCGACTGTGCCCGCGGTTAGACCCGCGAAGACAATAATGACCATCTGAGTAGATAACCAGGGGCTGTGTATGCCACCAGTAATACTGATCAATAGAGTTGTTATGATCCAATACCCGATCACGATCAAGCCCGCGGCCTGCCTCAGGCGATCCCGTTTTAAGAGACCATATGCTGTAGCATTAACCGCCAGAGTAATCAAAGGCAAAACAATTCGAAAACTCAATTCACCATCCTGCGGGACAAGCAACAACCCAGTAACTATCGCAATCGCGGTTGAGGCTATTATGGCTTGGCGAATGTAATCAGCTTGCTTAACGCGTTCAGGGCCTTCTAAAATAGAAACGCTAGCCACTTGCACTTTTTGAATTTTCATTACACCTAATCTTGCAAAGATGATCAAGGGTTGAATACAACGTAATTATAGTTAATCCTGCTGGGTTGACTACTCCCCTAAACCTCCTATCAGAACGATTTCTGTCAAAACAAATTTTCCCTTAACATTTCACAATTGTGCAGCTCAACAGCCAACGGCTAATGATGATTATTGAATTACCTGCTCATTCCTGGATAAGTAAAACCCAAAGAAAACGCCAAGACTCACTGTCCAAGGCCACCAACTCAACGCAGCTGCGAGTTGCACTGGGGAAAATTCCAAAAATCCATGCCCGTGCAAGCCCGTTTTAAAGAGAATCAGAAATATAGCCAAGATCGGGGCCAAGGCTCCATAAAACGCACCTGCCAACAAAGAGAAGCCCTGCGAAAATGGTCGAAGCGACGCTTGCCGCGCCAAGCTCCAAGCACCCAGTAATCCCGACAAGCTCAGTGCCAACCGGGCATCCAGGTCCTCAAAGGGCAACCAGATCATCACGAGCAGCAGCCAGAAAAGTCCCCATCGTTTGAGGATCTCGCGCTTATCCACGATTTTTATCATTCCAAATTTTCGTCAACAGGAATCCTTACAGTCAAGCGCGTGCCACTGCCCAAATTACTGATTACCTCAAACGTGCCTCCCAGGATCTCTGTCCTGGTCCGTAGAATCCAGAGGCCAGTTCCAGGCTCCATAGCCTTTGCGTCCCCAGTCTCAAACCCCATCCCATCGTCCTCCACATCCAGCCGCACCCAGTCCCGCCCTTCCGGCTTTGCACGTAGCCAGATTGTCCCCCCTTGGGCATGATTCAGCGCATTGTTCAAGCCCTCAAGTGCAATATAGAATAAGGCGCGCTGACTGCGAAAATCTAGTTGTTTTAGGGCTTTTGCGTCAATTTCAAGCTGCAAAATCTGCCCATAGGCATCTTTGGTTTGTTCAGCCAGGTCCTGGAAAGCAGCCGGAAGACCAGAACTCTGCAGCGATTGCGGGTGCAGGCTGAATAGCAAATGGCGGATTTCCTTGGTGCTGGAACGCGCCAGTTCCTCGACTTTCTTCATTTCTCCCTCAGCGGAACGAACATTTCGCTCGATCATTCGCCGCGCCAGGCTCACCCGCATGGCGATCGCGGCAACCGATTGGATTGCTCCGTCGTGCAAAACCCGCGCCCATTGCCGTTGGACTGCCTCGGCTAGTCCCTCTACTCGTTCTAGTTCTGCCTGAAAATCCGTGCACAAATTCTTATTTTTCCCGGCGACTCGGATTGGCTCTGTGTCATCTACAATTTCCCCCATTGCATCCTCACCGGAAGTCTGTCCTTGTCCTGGGCGCTGGGCGACGATCCCAATCAGAAATCCAGCCAGTACAAGCCCGATTGCCGGTCCTCGCATCAAGTTGGAAACGTCTACCAATGGGATATCCACGAGGGCCAGCAAACCAAATCCCGCGCTGGTGACAAAACCTGCCAACAATCCGCCATTGATCCCAAATGCAAACCCGGCGCTGGCTACGGGTAGCAGCCCCGCCCAAACCAGAGACCCTAATAAAGTGCCGTTAAAGAAGAAGAGCGCCACACCCAAAAGTGCATCTCCCGCCACATGCAACCACGGCGCCTGCAACATGGAATAGCTGGTCTGTTGGCCTGACATCAAGAGCAAAGCCCATAAGCCTCCCACCGCAAACACAATGATCAGTTCAGAAGTCGCGCGCCCTTTAACGGTCAGCAAAAGGGCCAGGGCCAGTAGTATCCCCCAGCGCACTCCAGGAGCCAGTTTGCCAATCCATTGGCGCGTGTTCTTCGCCTGCATGTGTCCATCATAGCCAAAAGACCTCGCCAAATCAACCGCAGCCCTCATGTATAATCGGATCAGGTTCTTAGAATGCCCCGATTAACCAAGATCTATACCCGCACCGGCGATGACGGCACAACCGCGCTCGGAAGCCGCCAGCGAGTGTCCAAAGATAGCTTGCGCATCCGCGCCACAGGTACCGTAGACGAAGTCAACGCCCTTCTTGGCCTGGCCCTCGCACAGGGGCTTTCTGAGCGTCTCGGCCTGGCGCTCCCCGCTATTCAAAATGAGCTTTTCCATTTGGGTGCTGAGCTCTCCTTTCCTCCCAGCGAGGAGCAGGAATTTGAGATCCCGCGCATTGAAGCTCACCACGTCACGGCTCTTGAAGAACTGATTGATGAATTGAATCAGACCCTTGGCCCCCTGGAGAATTTCATCTTGCCGGGTGGCTCTCCGGGCGCCGCGGCCCTTCAGCTTGCCCGTGCCGTGGCCCGACGCGCCGAACGCCGGATGGTCAGCCTTGCAGGCGCAGAGCAAGTACGACCCCAAGCAACAGCCTATATCAATCGCTTATCCGATGCTTTGTTTGTAATGGCTCGCTATGAGAATAAGCAGCGCGGGATTGAAGAGCCTCTCTGGGATTCGCGCGCCTGAACTCAGCGCGGCCCCATGTACACCCACACACCGCAACCCGCCAACTCCACCTCATAATCCCCCGCCCGCACCAGCAGTTCACCACCCGGCAGCCCATAATAGCTGCCTAAAATAATCCCGTCATATTTTCGCCGCGCCCAATAGCAGAAACGCCGGTCGCTGGATGTAGAGCGCCACAGCCCGGGGGCAATCTCCACGCCAACCAGGTAAACCCCATCCCCATGTGGAGCGGTTTGCCCGATCCCCGTCGCGGCTGCCGGGAAAATCGGACTCGGCTCAACAACCGCCTGTGGCGCCCCAACGGCGATGCTTGGCGCCGCTTCTACCGTTTGCGTGCGTTCGACGGCCACTTCCACCAGGGCCGTGCCCAACGCCCTTTCAGATACTTGAGGGCTGCCGCAGGCGCTCAGCAAGCAGACGAGCCCAATGACGTAGGGGCCGTATTTCATGGATTCCCCAATCGATACACCCGCGCATACTCCAGCCCATCCATCCCGGCAATAAAAACTGGCTCTTCTCGGCTCAGGATTTCCAGCAAATTGGCTGGCGTCCCTCGCTGCCATTGATGGATATACACCACGAGATAATCCATCCCGAGCAAAGCTTGCAATTCATCGTCTGGCAATGCATCCACGATGAGAATATGGGCGGCGTCATGCGCAAACAGCAGGTTAAAGCTGCTGCTATACCAGCTGGCTACTTTGGCATCACCAATTCCAGGCTGCATGTTCAGGTAGCTGGCCGCCTTGTCCAGGCCTTCCCCCCACCCCACCATCATCGTTTCGGGTGCTTTAGCGTTGCCCCCCATACTTGGATTGTAGTAGCTCAGGAAGTAGGGGGCACTTGTCCATGCGGACGCGAATTGCAGGCCCAACACGAGCGCCAACACTCCGTTCGCTGCCCAATCAGGTTGTTTAGGTGATTTTTTCTGCCAAGCCTCCGCGATCCTGCTCCAACCCCAGCCCGCGATGAGAATAAGTGGCCCGTGTGCCGGAAGCAAGTAACGGTCAAACTTCTTCACCCCCAGGCTCATCAATAGCCCGAAAAACAATGCAAACAAAAATAAACCCACGATTGCGTCATGATGCCTTGTCTCCGGAATTTTCCTCAGTAGCAACCACCCTGCGAACCCAAGCCCTGCCAAAACCAGCGGCGTACTTCGCCACAAGAAGCTGAGCGGGTAAAAAATAATTGAAGCTTTGCCCAGATCCCCCAATGGATAGACCATGCCATTGAAAAAAACAGGGCCGCTGTACCCCCCTTGGGCAGAAACCAATGTGTAGTCCAGAACACCGTCGAGCACTTCCATAGGAATTCGCCACATCGCGGGAAAAAGTAGCGCCCAGGTTGCCAATATCACGATTCCAAACAGTGCAATCGAAGGTATCCGTTTTTGGGTCTCGGTCGCGCCCGTTTTTCTTTGGCGCACCCAATGCCAGAAAGCCAGCCCCGCAATCACAGGGACGACAAACCAACCGGGTGTTTTGGTCAGCCCGCTTAGCCCGGTAGCCACCCCTGCCACAATCAGAGCGCTCCACCGCCCCGCTCGCAAATAATCCAAAAATGCCAGCATTGCCAGCAGCATGAAGCTGGTCAGCAGGCCGTCCTGATGCAGCAGTCGCTGGTGGGCGATCAAGAATGGGTCAAAAGCGAACAACGCCATCCCGATCATTGCAGCCCGCACCCCAAGCAAACGCCGCGCATAGAACCAGCTCGCAATAAATGCCATCGCGGCAAAGATCACAACGGCTGCCCGGCCCGCGGCCAGTACTTCCACGGGGTTTACTCCCCGGTTAAGGAGCAGGTGTCTCAACCCGAAATCGCTGATTGCGCTTTCTCCCACGTCTCGATATTCAGGAAAGCGCATCAAAAAGCCAAGGAAACCCGCCCATAGAGTCGTGATGCCCGGATGCGAACTCAGAAAGGTCGCTTGCCAATCCGCGTGCATTACCGCGTAATAAAAATCTGCTGAGTTTCGCAACCATAGCGCTTCATCCGCGGTGGCAAAGCGGCCCAAATTAGGCAGCCGTAAGGCCAGGAAAGCCAGCAAAAGCAGAGCGGGCTGTACCACTCGCCCCAGCTTCTCTCTATTTTCCATCCCTGGGATGGTCCGAAAATTGAATTTCACAGGCAATTTTCCATCACGCCGGAATTATAGTGAGTTCCAATAGGATTTGATTAGCCCTGATTCCAAAACACACTTTGCATTTCGAGCGCAGGTAGCCTAGAATATAGAACATATATTCTTTACTGTACGTAATAATGACTTTTTCTCGTTCCGATTCTCTGACCGCCGTTTCAACGATCGTCCAGGCCTACCTCGGGCAGCATGGTCCTGGGGACCAGCCCGCTAGCCTGCGTGCCTTTGCCGCCCTGCTCTCCGAGTCTCTCCAGTCTTACGAGCGGCAGCTTTCACATCAAAGCATCAAAAACTGGTTGGATCAACGCCATCTTCCGGATCGTTTCTTGATGCATCAGATCGCTGATATTGCCCTGCATGATTGGCGCGGCGATTTTGCCTTAGACATTCTGGCCGCACTGGATCCCGGCTCCCACCGACCTGCATCCATCATTGGTCGTCGAGCCCTCTCACATCATTTAACTGAAAACAAAGCCTAAGCCAAGCTTGCTAGTTGCGCCTCGGCCCTGCTAGGCATACAATGAACCCACAGTACATTCGCCTATAACCTAGAAACGGAGCCGGAGTTTCTCTCCTTATGTGGTCCCTAACTGTCCGTTCCCCGGATAGCAAACCCAACGAGTACCTCCTCAAGCCCGGAGCGAACAACCTTGGCCGTCGTAAAGGCAACGATATCGTCATTGCCGACGAGGCCGCTTCGCGCCTCCACGCCCAACTCCATCTAGACGATAAAACCAATTCCATAACGATTCGCGATCTGGGCAGCCGCAACGGCACTTTCATCAATCGCCGCCGTCTCACAGCAAAGCACGATTTCCGGCTGGCGCCAAATGATGTGGTGCGCATCGGCATGTACGAAATTCTGCTCTCCATCCGCGAGGAACCCGGCGAAGAAGCCGAACTTGATGCTTCGGGATTCCAACCATTCAGCCGCGAGCTGCTTCTAGAATCATTTGATAACCATGCGGTGCTGCTCTATGAAGTCATCCAGCAACTCAACAACGTGCTGGATGTCGATGTCGCTCTCAAGGAGGTTTCGCGCCTCTTGCGCCTTACGCTAGGCGCCGACAAATGCAGGGTCATTCTGGCCGAAGATTTCAACCGTATCATGGAGCTCGGCTTTCCTACCAGCATCGCAGATTTCGCCATCGAGAACCGCACCACCGTGCTACTGCCCAGCCGCGGACCCGAAAGCAAGCAATTAATGAGTGAAAGCGCGCGCACATTGCGTGTCCATACGGTTTTGTGTGTGCCCGTGGTCAGCGCCGATAAGGTCATCGCCTTGATCTACATGTACAAAACTCGATCCGATACGCGCCATTTCAGCCGTCGCGATATGCAGCTTGCTGTGGCCGTAGGTCATCTTGCTGCCCTAACCATTGAGCGCGTCTCCCTGATTGAGCGTGTTCGTGAAGAACAACGCGTTCGTCAGTTACTCCAGCGCTTCGTCGCTCCCACGGAGGCCGAGTTCCTGCTGCGCACCTATCTCGATAGCGGGAGCCTGCCGGTGCTTCAAGAGTTGCAATGCACGGTAATGTTTGCCGACATCGCCCAATCCAGCCGCCTGGCGGAGAGTCTCGGCCCGCGTCCCTTTGGAGAGCTGCTTAACCGTTATTTCCAGGATGTCACCAACATCATCTTCCAATATGGCGGCCTAATTGATAAATACCTCGGCGATGGTTTCATGGCCGTCTTCGGCATGTCTGGGAAGCAAAAAAATCCCGAACAGAACGCGGTGGCAGCCGGATTGGAGATCATTAAACTCCTCGAGGCCCGCTACCGAGAACCGGATAAACATATCGTTATAGGCATCGGCATCAACACGGGCATGGTCGTGGCAGGCTATGTGAGCACCAAAGAGCGCGTGGAACTCTCGGTACTGGGAGATGCAGTTAACGTGGCCGCCGGCCTCGAAAGTATGGCCCGCCCCAATCGCATTTTGCTCGGCCCTCTAACCACAGACGCGGTGAAAGATAGCTACTCCCTTGAGCTTCTTGGGGAACAAACTATCAAGGGCCGCACGCAACCTCTATTGGTTCACGAAGTCAAGTCCCGGTGATACACTTGAATTATGAACGGCCTGCCATTCCAGGATGAATACCTAGAGGCCCGTGCCGATTGCTGGGGCTGCGGCCGGAACAACCCCGAAGGGCTCTATATCAAGAGTTATTGGGAGGGGGAAGAAGCTGTCGCCCATTATCAACCCCTCCCCCACCAAATTGGTCATAAAGGCGTCATGAATGGCGGCGTAATCGCCACCCTGATCGATTGCCACAGCATTGGTCTCGCCATTGCGCATGCCCATCGCGAGGCTGGCCGCGCAATCGGCACTTCACCACTGATCACCTACGTCACCGGCTCGCTGCAAGTAGATTACCTCAAACCTACACCCGTGAAAGGGGAACCCGTTGAATTGCGTGCCCGTATCAAAAGTGTAGATGGACGCAAATCACTGGTCACCTGCTCCCTGTTTGCCGGTGGCGTGGAAACCGCTCGCGGAGAAGTGCTCGGCGTGCAGGTTGAAGAGCTGCCGATGCCTGCTTGATGCGCCTCTCCTACCGCCCCACGTTCGCCCATTTCACCGACAATTACCTCGCCACCCATTTCAGCAGCGGCGTCCAAACGCTGCGCCGTTTGGCTGGCGGCCCTATTCTGATTGTGGCTGGCTCCCTGCTCATCATTGCGGCCCGCACCTGGATGGCTTCTCTCTGGCTGCGCCTGCTTTCAATCGGCTTAGGAGTGCTGCTCATCGTAATCGGTGCCTTCGTATTCGCCATGCCGCTCATTAACATATTCCTCGTGTGGCTGCGCCGCGATCAATTATTTGGCGATGAGCAATCTGTCACCACAATTGAGTTACTTGCCGGGCATTTGAAGATTACCGAGCGCGGAGAAACCGTCAAGCTGCCGCTGGCGCAAATTCAGTCAGTGCAGCACCGAGCCGCCAGTACTTGGATTCTCACCCGGAGCGACACGCTCATTTATGTCCCCCGCCAAAACCTGCTCAGTGGTGATCACGACCAGTTCATTGCCGCCCTCGAAGAGAAAATTGCCCCGCCCGAAACACAAGAGTAGCAGGGCCTCATTAGTTGTTGAACGAATTACGCTTCACCTCGAGCCAAGCCCCCAACGCCTTTCCCTACGTCAAAGCGCTACTCAGCCATCTCAGCGAGCGCTTGGGATTTCCCGTTCATTTCACTGAACATGCCGATTGGCTCACCCGGGAAACGCAACTGGAGGCTGGTGAAATCCAAGTCGGCTGGATTTGTGGCCTCCCCTACGTGTGGAAAGCCGATATCCCCGATCCAAGCATCCGATTACTGGCCGCGCCCGTGATGAGCGCCGCACGTTATGCGGATAAGCCTGTTTACTACTCAGATGTGCTGGTCCGTGCGGATAGCGCCTTTAAACGCTTCGAGGATTTGCGCGGCACCGTTTGGGCCTACAACGAAGTTCGCTCGCAATCCGGCTACAACATCACTCGCTACCATCTGGCTACAATGCAGGCGCCCTCGGGCTTCTTTCGCAAATCCGTCAACGCCGGATCCCACCAAAATGCGCTGAAACTTATCTTACGGGGCTCGGTGGATGCCAGTGCCATTGATAGCACGGTGCTAGAAACCGAACGCCGCGCCAATCCGAACTTAAAGTCCGCATTGCGTAGGATCGCCATTCTGGGCCCAAGCCCCATCCCGCCCTGGGTGATCCACAAGGACGTGCCCGCCGAAACGCGAGCCGCCTTGCAACGCGAATTAATTCAATTGGATACTTACGAAGAGGGAAAAACTTTGCTTGCCGCCGGCCGACTGGCCAGATTTGCCAAGGTTCAAGATTCTGATTACGCTCCCATTCGGGAGATGGCTGCTCTCGCCGAACCAGTAAAGCTCTAGATCAATTGGTCGCTGGTCCCAAACCTCTTAAAACTACGGTTTTCCCAGCAAATAGCCTACAAAATTGCCAGTTTTTACGTTTGCCCCTATCGCCCTCTAATGCTACAATGCGCTAGAGGGGAGTGTGCACAGTTGTTTGCATTGATTCCCCAACCCTTCCCATTGATAAGGAGTGGAACATGGCTTTTACACACACCAACAGCAAAGGCAACAAATACATTTTGCACGAGCGGAAACGCACCACAAGCACGGGCAAAACCACCAGCCTGTATTTCTTCGCCAAAGAAGAAAAGGCTGGCGCCCTGGACAGCGTACCCTCGGGCTACATGGTCGCTGAGACCAAAACCGGCCTGCCTGTCCTCAAAAAGGGTTAACCGGAGTTTTTCTTGAGCGGCGCAGTATACTGCGCCGCTTTGTTTTACCTAGACATTCCGTCTGCGCGCCGTAAAATAAAGCGTAGCGGCTTTATGCCTTTTCCTTCCCAAAAACGCTGAAATCGAGATTTGGTCGTCGGTTCAAACGCGGCCAGATAGCGTTCCGCGTGGGTGGGCACAAAACGCCCGTCCCTCTCGGCCAGACGAAGCATCTCTTCAAAGAAGTCTTTTCGATCGCTCACCACACTGATTTGCCCGTCTTCGGTTAGGGCCCGCGCCATCACATCCAGGAATTCCGGATCGAACACGCGATGCTTCTCATCTTTCGCCTTGTGTACCGGGTCGGGGAAATGCAAATAAACGCTGTGCCATGCATTATTGGGGATCAGCTGATAGATCAGTTTGATATTGGCCCGCACAAAGCGAATGTTGGCCAACCCATACGTATCCGCTAAATGGACAGCGTAGTAAATCGCCCGCTTTGACGCTTCGATACCCAAAAAGTTCGTGCTCGGATTAGCCCCCGCCAGCCCACATAAATATTCCCCCGTTCCCGGCCCAATCTCCACCTCAAGCGCTGCTTCATTGCCGAACACACTCTTGGAACTGAGTCTGGGATGGGCTGTCAGATTCTCAAAAAGCGCCTTGGCCGTCCATTCATGCAAATAGGCGTCGCGCTGGCTGGAGTATAGCTCCCGCAGTTTGATGCGCCCGATATGTCGCCCTCGCGACACTTCACACCACCTGCCAGTTTCGCTCGAGGCGTCGTAGTAGCCCTAGAAATAACGCGGAAACCCCCAGCAGCAATACCGAAAGCCCCACGGCAACACCGCGATTATTTTCCAGGCCAATATAAATCGCCAATGGCATCGTCTGTGTGCGCCCCACCAAGTTCCCCGCAAAAATGATGGTTGCTCCAAATTCGCCCAGCGCCCGCGCCCAACACAACAGCGCCCCGCCCAACAGCGCCTGGGACGCTGCCGGGATCATCACATAGCGAAACAGTTGCCACTGATTCGCCCCCTCGGTGGTCGCAGCCTCCTCTAGCTGGCGATTGACCGCGCCAAAACCAATGCGCGCCGCCCGCACGAAAAGCGGCCCTGCGACAAATAATTGGGCCAGCACTACGGCTGCTGCTGTGAACGGCAGGTGGATGCCCAGCAATTCCAACGAACCCCCTACCAATCCCCTGCGACCGAATGCCAGCAACAAGCCCAGCCCAGCCACTGAGGGTGGCAGAACAATTGGCAGGTCCACGAGGATCTCCACCCAGCCTTTGCCCCTGAACGGAACCCGGGCTAACACATAGGCCAGTGGTGTGCCCGTCAAAATAGCTGCCGCGGTGCTCACCGAGGTGGTGGCTAGGCTCACCCGCAACGCGGTGAGCGCCTGCGCATCCATCAGTGTTCCGGGCAAACTGGCCGCAAGCCCTTCGACCACCAGCGCCAGCACAGGCAGCCCCAGTAGCAGGGTGAGCAGCAGCCCCGGCGCGACCAACCATCCCACCGAAACACTACGCGTATCTTTGCGCGTCATCGAATTTGCTTCCATAATCTCGGGCACGCCGAGATTATAGCTTGGCTTTCACGGCTATAATTCAGTGGCCGTTTACCTAGCCCACCACCCGAAGCCCAATGCCACGCTCCGACACTCCCTCCATCAAGTACCTCCGCCTCCAAACCTGGGCAGAACAGCGCCACGCCTGGCTCATGCCCATTGCTCTCTTAACTGTCTGTATTTTGGCGTATGGGCTTCTGATCCCCTGGCTGGGTTTTTATTGGGACGATTGGCCCAAAGCTCTTTTCGCCGAAACGATTGGCCCAGGCGCCTTCGTCCGCTTTGCGGCGCATCGTCCAATCAATGGTTGGTGGTACATCCTTTCCCTGTCCCTGTTAGGCACCTCACCGCTGCGCTGGCAGCTCTATGCTCTCTTCTGGCGCTGGGCCAGCGCAGTGGCCTTCTGGCTCTTCCTGCGTGCTCTCTGGCCTCGTCGGCGCTGGCTTGTTTCTGCAGCCGCGCTGCTTTTCGCTGTTTACCCCGGTTTCCGCCAAACCAACATTGCCCTCTCGTATTACATCCATTTCCTTGCGCTGACTAGCTTTTTCCTTTCCCTGGCCTTAATGTTGGCTTCCATGCGCCCATCGAATACTGCCCGTTGGCAGAATGTTGCCGCATTCCTGCTTGCCGTGCTCACCATGCTGACCACAGATTACTACTACGGCCTCGAACTCATCCGCCCCGTGCTGCTCTATTTGGCTCTGAAACCCGCCAGCCAAACGTCCCGAGAGCGCCTGCGCCGCACTCTCAGGCTATGGGCGCCCTACCTGCTCCTCACCACAATCATGTTCGTTTGGCGCCTCAGTTTGGAGGCGCCCGAATCCTACGCCTCGGGCCTGACGGAAACGCTGGGCAATGTGAGCGGCTTCAGCACGGTTCTCAGTTCGGCCCTCGGCGATCTGTTTCAAGGCGCGCTCTCTGCTTGGTTGCAAACCATTACAGCGCTTGGCAATATCAATTGGGCCTCACGCGTCGAACTACTTGGCCTCCTACTCACCCTGCTCAGTGCTGCGGCTGCCTACCTATTTCTTAGATTTGGTTTGCCCTCCCCTAAAGATGACGAGCCAACTGATGGCTCTCGCAGGCAGATTCTTGGGCTGGGTGGGTTGGCTCTGGTGGTCGCTAACCTCCCATTTTGGGCTTCGGGCTTGGCCATCGGCCTGAACTTTCCTGCCAACCGCCTAACACTGCCAATGGCCGCCGCTTCATCATTGCTCCTGGTTGGGTTCGCGCTTTTCCTGCGCGCCGGTTGGCCGCGCGCCCTGTTTATTGCCAGCCTGCTTGCCCTCGCTATCGGGCTTCAGTTCCACACCGCCAATGCGATGCGCGAAGATGGTGAGCACCACGCCGATTTTTGGCAACAATTCATTTGGCGCGCCCCCACAATTGAGCCAGGCACGGCCATTCTGAGTGAGGAGCTGCCGCTTGAATTCTTCTCCGATGATTCGCTCACCGGTGCAGTAAACCTGATCTATCCTTCCCCCTTCCCAGAAAGCTCCCTGAACAACGCTATCCTCTACTTGGATTTGCGTCTGGGCAGCAAGCTGCCGAGTCTGGCTCCCGATCAGCGCATTTTTTGGGAGTACCGTCTGGTTACCTTCACGGGCAGCACGTCCCGGTCAATCATCATCTACTACGCGCCGCCCGCCTGTTTGCGCATCCTGGATCCCATCATTGATGCCAACAATCCCCTCCTAACCCCCGCTACTCGACAGGCGCTTCCACTCTCCCGTCCCGAATTGGCCGCTCAGGCTGCGGGCATCCCTGCCCAGGCTCCTGGCAATCTTCTTGATGGCCGCGGGTCTGAATCGTCCTGGTGCTATTACTTTGAAAAAGCGGATTTGGCGCGCCAAAACGGGGATTGGGCACAAGTCGCCACCCTCGGGGATGTTGCTTTTTCCCTGGAGGATTCCCCAAATCACGCTTCGGAACGCGTGCCATTCATTGATGGCTATGCCCGCGTTGGGGACTATGACCGTGCCCTGGAGCTCAGCCTTGAGGCCATTGAAATCAATTCCCGCATGAGTGCGATGCTATGTGATACGTGGCGCCGCATTTACGCCTCCACGCCCGAAAACGCGGATAGAGTTTCTGTGCTGCAAGTTATTGAAAATAAATTGACCTGTAACCTAGATTAATGTTGGGGTGTTTCAACCGCTTTCGCCCGAGCCTTCTCGAAGGCCCGCCGGAAACGTTTCAACAATTGGCGGTCCTCGCGCTGCAGCCCTTTAGCCACTAACCACGCCAATGGCTTACGCATGCCTTCGCCCCTAACCTGGCCCAGCAATTCAATCTGTGTCCCTTCGCTCTCTGGGCGAAGCACGTAACGATAAATTAGTTCGATATGATCTTGTCGATAGCTCACCGCATAGTTGTAAGGAGCTTCGAATTCCACCACCTCAAAGGTCTCGCGGATTTCTTTGCCCCCCTCTTGTCGGGTCTGAACGTACCGCGTTCCGACGTCGAGCGGACCCTTTCCCAGTTTTTCAGTCCCTTTGATTGCCGGGTCCATCTTGCCGGCATTCTCCACCGCGACAAGAAAATAAAACACATCTCGAGGAGCCGCATCAACGAATTCAGAAAAAGAAAAATCAGCCATATACTCTCTCCCACATTCTACACGAAGGCCCCGTCCCGGATAGTATGTTTTAAACGAAAAAGAGGCGCTCAACTCGAGCGCCTCTTTACATGTCACAAAAGGGTGGCTTTAGGGAGCAAAAGCCACCCAGGTGGCGCCCCCGGTTGCCCTTAGGGTCCCGGAATAGTTTCGACCAAAGGCCACGAACAAGTAGGTGTATTCGCCGCGGATCACATCCAATCGGTTGAAGCCCGGATTTGCCTGAATGTAATAATTTTTCGGGCCGCTTAGCGTGATGTTAATCGGGAAGGAAAAGTGGTTGCCCATCATCAGATTGCTCGGATTGGGTAAACCGAAAGACAATAGTTCGGCGCGCTCACAACTTAAAAGCCGCAACCGGGCCGTGCCATTCTTCAACACCCGCACTGTACCACCAAAAGTTGTGCCGCAAGCTTCATAGCTGTATACGTATTCGCCGGAGGCAATGGTCAGGAAACGGTTACTTCCCAGGCTGATAGCCAGCTCGTAATCCTCGGGGCCGCTCATCTCAAGCGTTACCGGGTCGCCCAAATGGCTGTCAATCACAAATTTCGCATGAATGACTTCCCCCGGGCAATTCTCGATCACCAGCCATTGGTCATCCGAGGTTACGGTGATCTTGCCGTTTACTTCAACGCCGCAAGCCGTGTAGTTGTAATCGTAGGTGCCTTCCTCAACGGTTTCAAAAACCTTTCCAGTCGCCACCGTAAAGGAGTATTTTTCAGGCCCGGTCAATTTCAGCTTGACACTGCCTTCGGTATTATTGTGGATATTCAAAACCCATTTGCCCGCTGCCTGCACAGGCTGTACAACGGTGAGCGCAAGGGCCAGCACGATCAGCAAAATTAAGCTTTTCTTCATAGGTGTCTCCGTGTTCACGATGATCTTGGTACCGAAACTGCGCGCAAATCATAGCTTGCGAAAATAGAGATGTCAACACAACGATAGTACTTTTGTACTAGAATTCAATGAGCATTCTCTTAGAGCCACTACGATGACAAACCCCAACCCCACCACCCGCTTCTCGAATCGAGTAGCCAACTACATCAAATACCGGCCGGGCTATCCCGCCGAAATCTACCCATATTTGAGCACCGAGGCCGGCCTTGAGCCACAGTCCGCCATCCTGGATTTGGGCTCAGGCACCGGCATCCTCAGCCGCCTCTTCCTGGATCGCGGCCACCGGGTATTTGCCGTAGAGCCCAACCCAGAAATGCGCCTGGCAGCCGAAAATCTCCTGGGCCAAAATGCCAACTTCGTCAGCCTAGCAGGTCGCGCCGAGCAAATTCCGCTTCCGGAAAACGCGGTCAATTTTGTTGTTGCGGGTCAATCCTTTCATTGGTTTGAACCACTTGGGGCCAAACGCGAAGTGCAACGCGTCTTGCGCCCGAACTGTCAGGCAGCCCTGATTTGGAACGATTGGAGTGCCGATCTCAGCCCCTTCCTGCACGCCTACGAACAGTTGCTCCTGGATTACGGGACTGACTATCGGCAAGTCAGCCGCCAAAACGACGGCCTGCTGCGCCAGATCCTTCGTTTTTTCGCGCCCAGCCAGCCCAAGGTAGCCGCTTTCCCCAACCAACAAACCTTCGATTTTGATGGACTTCGCGGCCGCTTGCTATCCTCGTCCTATGTGCCATTGGATGGTCAGCCAGGGTTCGCTCCCATGCTGGAAGCGCTGCGCCTGATATTCGATCAATTCCAGCTGGATAGTTTGATAACCTTCGATTACCAGACCCGTATCTACCATGCCAGTCTTGAGCTAGGCCAGTGAACGACGCATCGGATCTACCCGCAATTAATTACCTTGAGCAATTGGGTATTCCCTTCCGGATTTTCGTCCACCAGGGCGCCGTCCATTCGCTCGAACAGGCGGCTGAAGAACGCGGCCAACAGCCTGATCAGGTGGTCCGCAGCTTGCTCTTTCGGTTATCGGAGGCCGAATTCGTACTGGTACTCGTTGCAGGTCCCGAACAAATTCCCTGGAAGACCCTGCGCCGCCAATTTGGCCAACGTCGTCTTACCCTGGCCTCTGCCGATGAGGTCCTGAGCCAAACCGGCTATCGCATAGGGGCCGTCTCGCCCTTCGGCCTGTCAAGTCCTATTCCCATCTATATAGAAAGCAACCTGCTCAAGCTGAGCGAGATCTCCACCGGCTCCGGTCGTCCGGGAACCGCCATCATGCTGCGATCAACCGATCTGCCGGCAGCCCTACCTGAAGCGCAAATCATCTCCCTTTTCGTTTGAGATCGTCTGACCGTAAGTAGAATTGCGCGGTTGCTGGCGAATACCCTTGTAAACCCCACTGCTATAATCAGCATGTGGATTGCCCGCACTGACAAATCAGAGCTATCGTGAAACTCCTCTCCTATAAAAATCCGGCGCTAGGCATGATCGTCCCTCTCGCTGCTTATATCTTTTTGCGTGGAGCCCCTGCTCTGGATTCGCTGATTGGTACGCCGCTCCTCCATTTCCAAATCGTATCAGCCACATTTCTGATCGCCCTCCTTCTCTCCATTGCCATTGGGATCGCAGGAATCCGCCAGCGAAACCTTCAAGTCATTTATGTGTCGCTTGCCTTTATTTCACTGGCCGGCCTATTTAGCGTTCATGGGCTCGCCACGCCCGGGTTCATCTTTAGCAGCGGCGCCCTGGTCGGCGTTGCGGCCCAACTCAGTGTGCTCACGATGGGTTTTTGGTTGCTACTCTCCAGTTTGCCCGTTGAGCATCCCCTGAGCGCCTGGCTCTCCACTCGCGCCAAATTCCTCCTTCCGCTCTGGACCCCTGCAATCGTCATCGCAGGCATCTATGCGCTGAACAACCCTGCTGTTGTTGAGTGGGTCCCCGTCACTCAGGCCCCGTTGCGTGGCTTCGTGACCGTCATAACAATTTTCTTCGCTGGCGTTTCCGCCTACCGCTACTGGCAGTCCTATCGTTATTCTCGCTTCCCCTTTCAACTTGCGATGACGTATGTAGGCGGCTGGATCGCCGTTAGCCAGATCATCATCGCCACTGGCCAAACCTTTTACTTGAGTTGGTGGATATATCACTTCCTGCTGCTTTTCGCTGTCCTCGCCGTCATCCTGGGCCTGATCGTTCAATATTCAAGTGGCCAGTCATTGCGCCTCTCTGTGCAGGGGCTCTTCTCGTCAGATCCGCGGGACCGGCTTGAAGCAGGTCTCTCCCCAAGCATCCGCGCCCTGATCGCCGCCACCGAAGCCCGCGACCCATATACCGCGGGCCATTCTGAGCGCGTCGCCCTGGGAGCCATCCGGCTCGGCACCGCCCTGCATTTCTCACCTGAAGATCTCCGAGTTTTGGCCCATAGCGGCCTTGTCCACGATATTGGCAAGTTGCAGGTTCCCGATAAAGTGCTCAACAAGCCTGGCAAGTTGGATACTCAAGAGCGAAAAATCATTGAACTGCACCCCATCACCGGCTACGAGCTTTGCGCGCGCCTTGGGTTTATGCCCCCCGAGCTTCAGGTCATCCGCCACCACCATGAACGCCTGGATGGCAATGGCTATCCGGATAAGCTCACAGCGGATCGGCTCTCGCGCCTGGTGCGTGTCCTTAGTGTGGTGGACGTTTACGACGCATTGACTACCTCACGCTCCTATCGCCCGGCATGGAGCCGTGCCGAAGCGATCAAATACCTCCAGGAGCATGCCGGCACTCAATTCGACCCCGAATACGTGGAAGTGTGGATCAATCTGGAAAACAATCACGACAAGTAATGCTTTGTTCGCATTAAAGAGAAAAGCGGCACTCAATGAGTGCCGCTTTTTTGGTCAGCGTTTCATTTACATTACAGGGGAAACGTCTTGCGCTTGGGGACCTTTGTCGCCTTGGACGACAACGTATTCAACTCGTTGTCCTTCTTCCAGCGAGCGGTAACCATCGCCGACGATAGCGCTGTAATGCACGAATACGTCTTCGCCTTCATCCTGCTCGATGAAGCCAAAGCCTTTCGTAGCATTGAACCACTTCACCGTGCCGGTCACGCGTTCTGCCATGAGCCGGAACCTCCTTTCATTCTCTCTTCTGCTAGAGGTTCCAGTCAGTACAGAGCGTACTCTTCCTGTGTTTGAGAACAACTGCTAGCAAGACAGTGATTCTAGCATGGCCTTAAATAGCTGTCAACGAACTTTGGGCGCAGCAATTCTTCGTTGAATATGATTATGATATTATTTTCACAAATGGGTTCCTCCCGACGTAAATCCGCTTCATCCGCTTTTGCCCTTTCCCATGACGTTCAAGAGCAAACGGAGGCCGATGCTTTCCTGAGTCATCTCGGCGAATTGAAAGACCTTCACCGCGACGCACTGGTTATTGCTTGGGAGAACTTGCTCTCAGGAATGGAGATTAGGAGCATTGAAGGGGGAGGTGAAAAGCTCGTATTGAACGCTGGCATGCGTAATTTCCGCGAACCTTGGGCCCGCGATTTTGGCTTTGCCAGTTACGGACTACTGGCCGTGAAGGAGTTCAAAGTGGTCCGTGAAACGATTGAAACTTTTTTGCGCTTTCAGAAAGAGGATGGCCAGTTTCCCATTAAGGTCTTCTCCAACAACACATTCTGGCGCACAGTCCACTCCGTTCTGGATCTTCCTCAACCCACGCATCGACCTCTTCGCCCGCGTTATGTCTCAGGCCACAATAGCATATCTCCTGACGGCAATGCTCTCCTCATAAGCGCCGTCTTAAACTATGCTATCCAGAGCCGCGACGAAGTTTTTCTTAAGAGGCATTGGCACAGCCTTGAGCAAGCCATCCGCTGGCTGAAAGCCCAGGCGCCTGACGACGATGGTCTCATTGTTCAAGGACCATTTAGCGATTGGGCCGATACGATTGGCCGCACAGGCAAAATCCTCTATACCAATGTGGTCTATTGGAAAGCTCTCCACGATATGGCACGGGCCGCCAAGGGTTTTGGCTTGGATGCCAAACACGCCGAATTTTCTGCACGATCCACCCAAATTAGCGCTTCGCTGCAAACCCAATTCTGGCGTGAGGATCTCGGTTACTGCGTTACGAGCCGTGAATTCGATAACTTGAATACCAGTGGCAACCTCTTGGCAATCTGCTGGGGTTGCCTTTCCCCACAACAATCCAATCGCGCGCTCGACAAAATCAAAGAATTTGGCCTCGATTATCCTGTCCCCACCAAACCTGTAAACTTTGGCTATCCCCGCCGGATGATCGCGTTGGAGGCCCGTCTGGGCCGCTTTCCTTATTATCACGTGAACGCCGCTTGGCTATGGCTAGGTAGCTTGAATGTGATTGCCTTAGCCAGTGTTGGTCGCTTCCCAGAATCTGAGGAATTGCTGGATCGGCTTGCCAGCCTCATCGTGCGCGATAAGGTCGTATATGAGGTTTATAAAGAGAATGGAAAACCTTTCTCCAATCTTTTGTACAAATCTGAAGCCCCCCTCACCTGGAGTGCGGGTATGATTATTTACTGCTTTCACCAACACCACCGCCACCTCCATTCCGAGACCTCGCAAAACTCTTAAGGCAAGAGAAACTAAGACAAGATAGGGAGGCCGGAGATTCGATGCGTATCGCCCAATTTACGAATACATATCACCCCAGCATTAGTGGTGTCGTACGCTCCGTTGCTGGTTTCCGCCAAGCCCTTACGGAACTCGGAAACAACGTCTTCGTCTTTACGCAGGATGCTGCCGATTATGAAGATCAAGAGCCTTTCATCTTTCGCTATATCTCTCTAAACCTTGGCCTACCCAACCAGTTTCCCGCCACCATTCCCATCTCGCCTTTTATGGATCGCCTCATCCCAGCCCTCAAGCTGGACGTGATCCACGCCCACCATCCCATCCTTCTTGGCCAAATCGCTGCCAACAAAGCCCAGGAACTGAACATTCCCCTGGTTTTCACCTTTCATACTCGTTACCGGGAATACAGCCACTACATCCCAATCCCACAGGATGCCGTGCAGGATTTTCTGAAGGGCGCCATTGACCTTTGGCTCAAAGATTTCATCAAGCAGTGCGACCAAATCGTGGTGCCCTCCGAAAGCATGCGCCAGGTTCTCGCCGAACACTATGATTACACAGACGATCTCACCGTTGTCCCAACCGGCATTGATCTGCGCCCCTATGGTTCCGCAGATGGGGAGTCAATTCGCGCGCAGCACGGTTGGCAAGATGACATCATCATTGTGTCGGTGGGTCGCTTGGCCTCCGAAAAAAATTGGCCCACCTTGCTGGAAGCCGTCGCCAAAGTCCATCCCAAGCATCCCAAACTACGCCTGGTAATCATTGGCGATGGGCCGGATAGCCGCAAGTTGAAGAAGATGCCCAAAAAGTTGGGCATCGCCGATCGCGTTAATTTTCTTGGCAAGTTACCCTTTGATGCCATTCCCAGCTACCTGAAAGCCAGCAACTTATTTGCCTTTGCCTCCACCACCGAAACCCAGGGACTCGTCACACTTGAAGCGATGGCCGCTGGCCTTCCCGTGGTTGCTGTTGATGCGATTGGCACCCGCGATGTCGTTGTCCACGAAAAAGATGGGCTGCTCACCGAAGACGATAGCGCCGCGCTCGCCGCCGCGATTGATCGCATGCTCTCAGACCCCAATCTGCTTGAGCATTACCGCGCTGCCTCACTGGAAAAAGCTAAGTCTCTTGAATTTTCCCGCCAAGCCAAAAAGCTTGTCAAAGTATATGAAGAAGTGATTGAGCGTAAGAAACGCGCAAACAAATAGAGCAACAGCCGCCTTGCCCCAAATGATTGATCCCGAGTTACTGGAATTGCTGGCGGATCCACTCACTCACCATCCGCTGCAACTGCAGGGCCGTCAGCTCATAAACCAGACTGCAAACCGCGTCTTTCCCATTCGAAAAGGGGGTGTGCCCAGCTTTGTCACCGCATCAGCTGTGCCCCTCCGCCATCATTTGTGGCGCGCTTTTTATGATCGCACTGCCTTCGCATACGACGTAGTTCTTGATCTAGGCCATCGCCTGCATCTAGGAGCTGAGCCAGGTATCCGATCCTACCTGTTCAGCGACCTCGATGTTCCGGCTGCCACTACCATCCTGGATATCGGCGCAGGAACCGCCGCCAACCGCACCCACCTTCCCGCTGGTGCCACTTATGTCGGGTTGGATCCCTCGCTAGGGATGCTGCAGCGCGCCCGTAAGCGGCTAACCAGAGCGAACCTTCACGGCCA
This sequence comes from Chloroflexota bacterium, assembly GCA_009391835.1. GTDB lineage: Bacteria > Chloroflexota > Anaerolineae > Anaerolineales > UBA11579 > QWJF01. The sequence continues at coordinate 21,536 of QWJF01000007.1, forward strand.
TCTAGTGCACGCCGATGCGCTCAGTTTGCCCTTCAAACCCGATCGCTTCAATCTGATCGTCTGTATGGGCGTCTTGCAGCATCTCAGCCATCCATTCCGCGCGGTCAGCGAAATGCGCCGCGTCGCCCAGCAAGCATGCATCATTTTGCTCTTAGACGAGATATCCAGCTTACCAGCCACCCTCAAACATCTCAAGAAAAAGTTTCCAGGTTCATCTGCTGCCATGCCTAAACTCAATGCACTTAGTGAAATCCTCTTTCCTGAGACACTCCCGTACTCAGTGAAAACCAGCCTCCTTGGAGATTACTATCTGCTTGAGGCTACCCAAACCAATCTCTAACAAATAACAAATCTGTTAAGCCAAACAAGCCATAAACCTGATATTCTCCGTGAAATAGTTCACACGTGGGGTTATATGGCAATTATCCTGATAGTAGAAGACGTTCCCGAGAGCGCCCAAATGGCTGCCACCATCCTGAAGCGCTACGGACACGAACCGCTCATCGCCGATACTGGCCAGCGCGGTCTCGATTTGATTGAAGAAAAAATTCCCGATCTCATCATATTCGATTACATGCTTCCCGACCTGGACGCTGGGGATTTTATTAGACAGCTCCGTGCGCAGGATTCGCATGCACAAATCCCCCTTATTGCCTGCAGTGCTAGCCCGCGATCCCTGATCGAGAAATCAGTCGGCCCCACCGGGTTTACAGATTTCATCCGCAAGCCCTATCGCGTCAGCTTCTTTATGGAGGTAGTTGAACGTCACGCTGCCACATCTTCCAGATAGCGGTCAGCCCAGTAAAGGGCCACATACAGTAAAATAATTTTGCGCATGCCTGGGTGACCCCCTCACCTGGGTGTGCGCAATAAAAAGGCAGCAGGATATCCTGCTGCCTTTTTATTTAGTTCTTAAGCTGTTATCGGTTTCGCGCCAGCAAGCTGACCACAGCCACAAACAACGCCGATCCCATGATCGACCAGAGCACCGGGAAGTCCTCGCCCCCCACGTCCAGCACAAGCAGCGCGGGCAAGCCCAGGTTGCGTGCCAGCCAGACGCCGATTACCGCGCCGATAAAACCGACGGCGATGGAAACTAGGCATCCGCCACGCATGTAGCCCGCTATCCCTTGGCCGATGGACCAGCCAGGCCAGCGATTACCAAAAGCAGTAGAAGTTCAATTAGTGCCATATGTATCCTTCTACTTGAGAAAAATCGTTTATCCCCTACGGCTCATGATCAAGTGCATCAGCTCAACCAAACCCCAGGCTAATAGCAGATAAACAATCATTGCAATCAAGGAAGATATTTCCATAACGATGCCGTCAGCCGAAGGTGTTGCCGTCAGGCTCACAAAAGGCCATAGAAAGATATCGGTCAACGAGTAGACAAAGCTGGCAAAAGGATTGTTCGGATTTGCTGCCATCAGCTTCAGCAGCACCCGCAAGCCAATTGCGCCTTCCAGCAAGCCTGTCGCCCACCAGATAAACTGCGTAACCTTGCTCAACACGAGTCGGCGCACGGCATCTGTTTGAGTCGAAGTGGTCATCGAAACCTCCTGACAATTTCCAGAGTAGTAATGATTATGTTGGTCGACAAGTTCTTACCGGAGTACGCCACCCAGGGCAACAACTACCAGCAGGACGATGATCAGGATCAACAGCGTGTTCTGGGAAATCGCCCCACCGCCGCCTTCTCCGCCTGAACCCTCTCCGCCACCAAGATCCAAATTGATTGCGCCTTCTCCGCTTACGCTTCCGCACGCGGTAAGCAGCAAGCTGAAGACCACCAGCAGGCTGAGGGCTCGAAACAAAGTGGTATTACGAGTTAGAAACATTTTTCCTCCGTAACACTAGTATGGGTCGATGTGTTTTGGGAAGCCCTTTCTGCCTTCCAGAGCCGCCCGCCACAATAAACGCAATCTGCGCGAATTTGTTACGAAGCATCAAAGCATGAGACATTCCCCTATAGCTATCTGCCCTGCTGTGACCCAAAATTTAACTACGGGAAGCCGGCCAGCACCGCATGACAATCAATTCAACCGCTTTGGATGAAAAGCAGTTATTGCAGAACGCCATCAATGGCGATCAGCAAGCTTTCGCCAGCATCTACGATACCTATGTCGATGAGATCTACCGCTTTATCTATTTTCGCGTGGAGGATCAGCCCACCGCCGAGGACATAACTTCAACAGTCTTTCTCAGAGCCTGGGAAAATCTGGGTGGCTTTGAGATCCGCAAGGCCCCATTCAAAGCCTGGATTTACCACATCGCCCGCAACGCGGTGATAGATCACTACCGCGCCAGTAAAAGTAACACCTCGCTGGAAGCAATTCATAACGTTGCCGATGCTGGCGCCACCAGTGTCACACAGCCTGTGGAAACGCTAGTGGAGGGTGAAAAGCTGGCAAAATTGCTGCCCGAATTAACTGAAGATCAGCGTAACGTTTTAGTGCTCAAATTCGTTCAAGGATATAGCAAGAAGGAAGTGGCCGATGCCTTAGGCAAACGCCAGGGGGCGATTCGAGCCTTGCAGATGCGTGCGCTGCAAGCGCTGGCCCAACTGATGGAGATGCACGATGAATGAACTGCAAAAGGCGCTGGAAGGCTGCTTGGAGTTAATCACACATGAAAGCATCAGTATAGAAGAAGCTCTGGAACATTATCCGCAAGTCGTCAATGAGGAAAGGCCCCTGTTGATCGCAGCCCAATCTTTAGGCACCTTAAAAGGAATACAGCCCAGCGCTGAATATAAAAAGAAAGCCCGTGCTCAGCTTGTCCAGCGGATGGGCTTGCATGGCGCGCCTGCAAGGTCCGCGTCTTCCTCTTTTGAAGCGGCCAGCTTGTGGCCGAAACTCCGCGCAACGGCTGTCATGCGTACGGCAACCAGCCTTGCGATGGTGTTGCTGCTTTTCATTACTACGGGAACTGCTTTTGCCCAGCGCGCGCTCCCCGGAGATTTTCTGTATCTCTGAAAACTCACCACAGAGCAAGTCTGGCTAACCATCACCCGTGACAAATTCATCGGCCAATCCAACATTATCATGCGTCGCTTGGATGAATTGATCGCCGTGTACGGTAATCAAACGCCAGAGGCGTCTTCCCTTGAGGCTTATCTTTTCTCTATTCGCAGCCTCGATCTTGTATCTAATCAGCAAAACTACGCACTCTCAATTGAAACGTTGCGCGCCCAGGAACAAATCCTGCGCGATGCCGACATTACATTCCCCGAATTGCAGGATCTACCCGGTCTCTTGAATGATCCGGGGGCGGGCACTAATCCCGAGGAAAAATTAGACGAGGGTGCCATACAAGTCCCCGATCAGGGCAATGCCCCTCATGACCCGGCCGACGACGAAACGAACCAATCATCCCTACAAGGCTCCACAGCCACCTTGGTACCCGATTCCTCCCTCCCCTAAATTACTTCCCATATAGGAGAAGAGTACTATAGGGGATTTCCCCTACAAGCCCTATAATCTAGCTCCAACCACTATCCAACCAAACGCTAACAAGTTTGGTAGATCGTAGTTTTACAATGGACAAAGAATTTAAACTCGGCAGCATTCGCAGATATGCATTCGCTCTTTCCGTTCCCCTGTTTTGGATGGGCGGAATTTCGATGTCTGGAGCCTCCGCATCCGCTGCCAAGCAAGCCTCCGATCTTCAGTTCATTCCTGTGGCCCTGCACGCCTCACATGCAGCCAATTATGGAACCGATAACGCAGCGCTAACCTTTGCTCCATTGGATATGAGCGTGATCCACTCCGTTATGGAAGATCACTCGATGAACGCCGCTCAAGTAGAAATCATTTTACAAACTATCGATCAGCAAATCGAATCCACCACAACCAATTCGAACGACAAAGAATCAGACGAAGAAACCGGCGGACGCAGCCAGGAAACTCAAACCTCCAATTCGCCCTCCCAGAATACGAGTAGCACCCCAACAAACTCGGGCAGCAGCAACGCCACGAACGAAGCCGACAATGGGAATGGCAACGCCTACGACTACGACAAGAACGATGACAAAGTCAAAGACGATGACAAGGTCAAAGACGACAAAGACAACAAAGACAGCAACACTGGCAATGGCGGCGGCAACAGCAACAATGGCAATAGCGGAAAAGATAAAGAGAAAAACAAAAATAAGGATGACGTTCAAGCCGCTATTTTGAATTACCTGGCCCGCCTGGCTGTTTGATACTAAACCTATCTAAAACAGAAGCGGTGGCTGACGCCACCGCTTTTTAGTTAATCTTCTCCGCTGCAAGTAGTTCAAGAAAGGCGTCAACCACCTCAGGGTCGAAGTGGGATTCCCGTCCCACTTCGATAATGGCTTTAGCTTTCTTAAAAGGCATCGCTTTCCGGTAGGGCCGGTCGGAAGTAATTGCATCCCATACGTCAACAATCGCGAAGATACGCGCCGCTAATGGAATTTTCTTACCCTCCAACCCCTGCGGGTAACCACTCCCATCCCATTTTTCGTGGTGGCTGTAAGGGATATCCAGCGCCGGTTTTAGGAAATCAATCTCCTCCATAAACGCCCGGCCATGTTCGGGATGCAGTTGCATGGTGGCTCGTTCCTTTGCAGATAATTTCCCTTTTTTCAACAAGATACTATCCGCAACGCCGATTTTCCCAATGTCGTGCAGCAGTGCCCCTCGTGTTAAGTTCTCAAGCGCCTCGCCTTCAATACCCATCCGTTTCGCCAGCTTCGTCGAAATTTCTGCCACTCGCTTACTATGTCCCTGTGTCTCGCGATCCCGCAGGTCGAGCGCCATCGCCCAACCTTCAATCGTCTTGTCGTAGGCCTCGATCAAATCCCGCTTAGATTTGTTGATACTGTCCACCATCTCATTGAACGAGTTAGCCAGCTCGCTCACTTCGTCCCTTGAGCGCGAACTCACCCGCACCGTGAGATTACCCAGGGATATTTGCTCTGCCGCATCTCGCAGATCCAAAATGGGGCGTGTGATCCGCCCGGCCACAAATACCCCCACCACGATCACTAGCAGCAAGACTCCTGCCATCAGAATAAGCGTGTTGCTGCGCGTAATTTCACTGGCCTGCGTCAAAAAGCTGGTTGGCAGGGCCACGCCCATAATGCCCAGGTCTTGCCCTTCGCGGATTTCAAAGGAAGTTAGCAATTCGTTGTAAGCGATTCCGCTGTCTTCGAACGAGCGCAATTGGCTGCCCGCCGCCTGCTGGGCCAGGATGGTTTGCGCATCCTCGGGGACCAGTGGAGCCCCTTCCCCCAATGTACTGGTCAGCAAGTTGCCGTCCAAATCATAAAAGCTAAGCTGTGCCAGCGTCTCCTGACGAACCTGCAACACCAGGTTTTCCTGGGAAACACCAACCAACGCGATTCCTTTCAGCACGCCGTCTACATCTTCAATCGGTCCCGCCACAAAAAAATAGCTGCCCTGGTCCGTCTCCAGAACGCCGCCAAATTTATCTCCAAATTCATCTTCTTGTCGGGCAATAACACTTTGAACAAATCGAACCTGTGAGAGGGGCACCCTGGTATTCAACGGCACATATACTTGCGTTTCTTCATCGAAGGTAACCAGCAGCAACTCATTTCCAAAGCGGTTAAGCACCCCCAGCGCTGGTACGTTGGAGTTGTAAGCGGAGGGCAGCACAAGCTGCTGAATGATACCTACCTCAGATCTCTCAACTGCGTCCGCCATCCCCTGTACGTGGCTGATTTGGCGCAAATCCTCGAGCAGTTTCTCCTCTTCACGCACAATACTTTCGCTGGCCAACAATCCGGTCTCGATTAGTTGGTTGGTGAACCGTTCTTCTACCGAATCGATGATCACCCGCGAAATAATGTAACTGCCCCCCGCGGCAATAATCAATGCCAGGATCACATAAGGAACCGTGATCTTGGTCAGAATTGGAATTTCGAGGTTACGTAGGGCTTTTAACAAGCTACCTCATCCTATAAGTTCAACCGTATCTATCTAGTGCCGCAAGCTAAGAGCACTAACCTTTAGTATGCCCTTGACAGCCACCCTGGCACAAGTAAAATTCCACCTGTGTCCTCACAGACCTTCCCAAAATGTCACAGATGAACGATGAACATGGAGATCCAACGCATGGCAGATCGTGAAACGGGTTCGGTGAAATGGTTTAACGGCGCCAAAGGCTACGGTTTTTTGGAACGCGATTCGGGTGGAGAGCTTTTCGTTCATTACAGCGCAATCAGCGCGGATGGCTTCCGTAGCCTCACGGAAGGTCAGCGTGTGGAATTTGTAACCGTTGAGGGGGAAAAAGGTTTGCAAGCCGAAAACGTCGTCGCTCTCGAATAACCTGCTGAAAGCTATTGGTCCCCTGCCGCGTAAACGGCCAGATCATTAAAAAGAATTTGTGTCCCCGTTTCAGAGGCCGTGCCGGCAAACAAACCAATTTGCCCGCTAGCAAGCGCCTCATCATTCGTCTCAACCAACAAAACATCATTCACCGTTAATCGCAACTGCGTCCCCACGCATTCCACGCGCAAATGGTTGGCCGCCCCGCCTGTATTGATTAAATTACTGAATTGCATCTTGTCTTGCCCGATCAGGGTCAGCGCCCCGTCGCTTACCCGTTTTCCCACGCCATAATACCCATCGCTGCTGATCAGCAGCACGTAAAAATTCTCGCCCTCCGAATTGGCTTGATAACGGCAAATCACCCCGAAATAATTGTCTTCATCTCCACCTACTTTCATGCTATCCACTTCCACCCGGGTATCCGTGAAATGCAATCCTTGCAAGGCCCAACCAGCCACATTCGCCTGGGTCGGCCCCAGCAAATAGCCGCCCTCTGCATACTTGGCGACCGCTGCCGGATCCCCGTTCGAATACCAACCGCTGGCCGGATCCGAGAAATCATCCGCAAACAGCAATCCGTCCTCATTAGCTTGCGGGGTCAGCGCGGCCTCTAGGTCGGCAATTTGCGCCTCAATCATCTGCGTGTCAGGCGCACTGGGCAACAGCTCCAGATAAGTCCGTAAATCCAGAATCGCAGTATTTAGGTTTCCCTGGCCGATCAAAACGTTCGCCCGGTTGCGGTAGGCCAGCGCATAACCAGGCGTTAGCGCAATTGCCAGGTCGAAATCTGCAATGGCCGCGCTGGCCTCACCAACCCCAGCTTTCGCCAGGCCGCGCCCATTAAAAGCTTCCGTATAGCTAGTATCAATCGCCAGCACTTGGTCATAATCCGCGATCGCCTGCGCCTGATTGCCCAGGCTGGCTTGCGCATTGCCACGCAATAAATAGCTTCGCGCCTGGCTGCCATCCATCAAAATCGCCTGAGTATAGAATTCCAGGGCCACTGCCCAATCGCCTCGATTAGCCGCCTCTAGGCCGGAATCGAGCAGCATCTCAAACCTTGGCGTCGCAGTATGGACAACAATGGCTGTCTCCTGTTCGATGCCATCTAGATCTGCCCCTGGCGCCCCCTTTGGTAGGATCGCTCCGCAAGCGCTCAATCCAGCCATCAAAATCACCAGCCACACAATTGGGGTCCATGAAATTCGGCTATCCATCCCCCAAACTGTAATCGAAAAGGCAGGCAACCGCAATCGCCATTCCTCGCCTCGTAGTAAACTTGAAGTACGCTTATAACCCTGAGGAGTCACTCAATGGCATCCCGCCCCAAAACTAGCCAATCATTTACCGAGAGTATCGACCGTATGGTAGATCGTGCCCTGCCCCACCTGGATATGGATATCCCGCTTGGGCTCGCCGATCAAATTAAAGCCTGCGACAAGGTCTTTCAAGTCAAATTTCCAGTAAAGATGGACGATGGTCAGTACCGTGTCTTTACCGGCTGGCGCGCCGTCCATAGTGAGCACCGCCTACCCGCCAAAGGCGGCATCCGCTACGCACCCCACGTCAGCCAGGATGAGGTGGTCGCCTTAGCCGCCCTCATGACCTACAAATGCGCCATCGTAGATGTGCCTTTCGGCGGCGCCAAGGGCAGCTTGGTGGTAGATCCGCGCGCCCACTCGGAAGACGAGATGGAACGCATCACCCGCCGCTTTGCGCGCAAGCTCATTCAGGGCGGCTACATTTCGCCGGGGGGCAACGTCCCCGCCCCAGACATGGGCACCGGCCCGCGCGAAATGGGCTGGATCGCCGATGAATACAAAAACCTGCGCCCCGGCGATATCAATTACTTCGCCTGTGTCACTGGCAAACCGGTCACCAACGGCGGCATTCGCGGCCGCGTGGAAGCCACTGGGCGCGGTGTGCAATTTGTGCTGCGTGAATTCTTCCGCCATCCTAAAGACGTAGCGCTAGCCGGCCTCAGCGGTTCGCTAGAGGGCAAACGTGTGGTCATCCAGGGCCTCGGCAACGTGGGCTATCACGCTGCCAAATTTCTCACCGAGGAAGATGGCGCCCTTATCACCGCGGTCATCGAATACGATGGTGCCCTCACTTCTGATCAGGGTCTTCCCATTGAAGAAATCCGACAGCACATGAACGCCACCGGCAGCATCAAGGGTTTCAATGGCGCCGAATACCACCCCGACGGGCTGCCCCTTCTGGAGAGCGACTGCGATATCCTCATCCCTGCCGCGCTGGAAGCCCAGATCACCACCAAAAACGCAAAACGCATCAAGGCCCCGCTCATCGCCGAGGCCGCCAACGGCCCCATTACGTTCAACGCCGATAGCATTTTGAGGGAGCGCGGCAAAGTCATCCTTCCAGATAGCTTCGTCAACGCCGGCGGTGTGACGGTCTCTTATTTCGAGTGGGTAAAAAACTTATCGCACATTCGCTTCGGCCGCATGGCTCGACGACAAGACGAATATCGCGGCCAGGGCATTGTGGATGCCCTGGAGCAAATGACTGGCCAGCAGTTGGATCCCGGTTTGCGCAAGGTAATAACTACCGGAGCCAACGAACTGGATTTGGTGCGTTCCGGCCTGGATGATACGATGCGCCTGGCCTATCAGGAGATCAGCGAAGTCTTCCACAGTAATAAAAAGATTGAGGATTTTCGCACCGCAGCCTTTACCATCGCGCTACGAAAAATTGTCCGTTCCTATTTGGAATTGGGCATCTAACCGCGCAATCGTTTGCGTCCAACCAAAAAGCCCCCGCAAAATGCGGGGGCTTTTTTCATATCATCATTCTGAGGGCTGAAACGCCCTTTTAAGGTTTATGGCGTTGGCGTACTGCCCCGCACTTCGATATCCACCCAGAAAGATTGGTCCTGGTTGGGGCCCCAGCCAATCGGATCACCATTGGAAGTCTGCAAGATCCAGTAGCCTCGATAGGTGCCCGGCACGCTCGGCGCAATCAGGTTGATGCTGAAATTCGCATAGCCGCCTGAAGGCACGTTATAGGTGATTGTCAACGGGTTCGATCCAGACATGCGCGCTCCTGAAACGAAAGCCAACGCATATTCGCCCCCCTTCCAGTCACAGGTGCCCACGTTCTGCAGCCGCCAGGTCTTCTGGAAGGATTGCCCGGGGTCAACTCGTGTCCCATCCGGGAAGTTCTCGTCATACGCATAGCGGTGCTCGTAGCATGCAGTCGAAGCGCCTACGGCTGTCGGCGTTGGCGTTGAAGTGCCTTCGCCAAAAGCGGGCGTCGGTGTGATGCTGGGTGTAGCCGCTTCATCCGTGAGCGCCGCTGCCAATTCAGTCAACTGAACGCTGCCTTGGGTTGCGGTCGCTTCCTCTGTGGGTTCGAGCGTCAGCGTAGCGCTTGGTACGCTCTCAGCCGTGGCCGAGCCCAGCAGTGCGCCCAACGTCATCTGCACCTGGGCGTCCTTGGTGGCCGCCGCGGCATCTTCAGAGTTGGCGCTCTCTGGCACGCCCACAGTGCGCACACAGGCCAGGGCCGTCATCAATAAGACTGCAGCCACCAGCAGTAAAACACGATTTCGTTTGTTATGTCTCAAAGTATTCATAATCCATTCTCCATACTTGAAAACTATACAAGAAGCATGCCACCTGCGCCACTCAATGCAATACTAATTTAATGCGGCTGGAGCGATCAGCCGTTGACATATAATTCGCCCGTGAATAGCTATCTCGCCTTGATTCGGCGGCGCCCCGCATTTCGGCGCTTGTGGCTGGCATCTGTGGTCAGTTTTGCTGGTGATTGGTTCAATACTATCGCCAGCGTGATTATCGTTACCCGTTACTCAGAGTCTGGTCTCGCCGTCGGCGCCCTGTTCCTCGCACGCACGCTGCCCCAATTTTTGCTCGGTCCCATCGCTGGTGTCGTCGCCGACCGCTTCAATCGCAAACACGTCATGATTGCCAGCGATGTGCTGCGCGCCGCCATTGTGCTTTCGTTCCTTTTTGTAGATCGCCCCGAAAGACTATGGATGATCTACGCCCTCACTGTGGCCCAGTTCGTCCTCTCCACCTTTTTCCAACCCGCCAACGCAGCCATTCTGCCCAGCCTCGTCCACCAGGACGAACTGGTAACCGGCAACGTCATTTCATCCATCACCTGGTCGGCCATGCTTGCTCTGGGCGCCGCCTTGGGAGGCGCAGTGGCCGCCCTTTTTGGCGCTGGCGCAGCCCTGGTGCTGGATTCGCTCAGCTACCTGATCTCCGCCCTGTTGGTTGTGGGCATCCAATCCCCTGCGCTTGTCCCGCCTGAATCCTCGAAATCCAGCGGTTGGACTGATCTACTTGAAGGGTTCGCCTACGTGCGCGCCAACGCGCATGCTCGTATGCTTGCCCTTGTCAAGGCGCTTGGACAGGTGGGCACGGGCGATATCATCATCGCCACGTTCGCCCGCCGCATCTTTGTGATCGGGCGCGAGAGCGCCGGTTCGCTAGGCTTGCTCTACGCCGCTGCAGGTCTGGGTGCTGTGCTCGGTCCGGTGCTTGGCCGCTATCTCCACGACGAAAGCCCCGCAGGATTGCGCCGTCGCATTCTGGATGGCTTTTGGATAATGCCGTTGGGTTGGGTCGTAATGGCCTGGGCCCCGAATATCTGGGTCGCTATGTTTGGCCTGTTGCTCAACCTGATGGGCGGCTCCGCTAATTGGACCTTTAGTTCCGTCCTCATCCAAACTCAAGTGCCGGATCGCTACTTGGGTCGCGTATTCGCCCTCGATTTTGCTCTTTTTACGTTGGCCAGCGCCGCCAGCCTCTGGCTCTTTGGTTGGCTGCTCGATCGCTGGCTGCTCGACCCGCGCACCATCCTTTATGGCGTCGCCGCCCTGAGCCTCATCCCCGTGGCTATCTGGGCCGCCTACCTGCGCAGGACTGTTGCCCAGCAAGCCAAATAAAAATGGCGGCCTCCGGGCCGCCATTGCTTAATAATAATCTCTAGGGCCCGAAACACGGGCTTGGCTGCGAGGCGCCCAAGCGCGCGCCGCACCAATCCGTGCTGCCCCCATCCAAATTGCCGATAAATTGGTTAATGTTCTTCTTGCGTTGCCATTCAAAAGTCCCTGAGCCTCCCGCCGTAGAATTCCATGTGCCTGCAACATAAGTGTAATCCGCGCTCAACGTGCCGCTCAAGGTCACCACATTGCCTCCGCCCGCATCAAAACTGCCAGTGATCGCGGTCCCCGAATGGCTCAGTGTCATGCTGTATAGCGTCAGTGGCGCCGGCCCCACCCAGGTCTGCCAGGTGTCGGCCCAAACCACTGAGGGCGTCGGTGTCACGCTGGGTGTCGGTGTAGGTGGCGTATCAAAGAAAGCCAGTCCCTCCAGCGATCCCGAGACGCTCGCAAAGCGCGTCCACAACCAGCAATTGCCGGCGCGTTCCGGATTGGCAATCACCAGGTAATCAGCATCCGCCGCGCGCCCCACCACTTCAGCCACATCCCCTTCTTTCATTGCGCCCTCAATTAGGTAATCCGTGCCCGGGCCGCTGCGGCAATTGGTTCCTGTGCTCACCTCAACCACTGGAATTTCTGGCGTAGGCGTCAGTGTTCTTGTCGGCGTTTCGCTGGGCTCCGGCGTCTCGCTGGGCTCCGGCGTTACGCTGGGTGTGGCCGAGCTTTCGTCAGCCGTGTTTGTTTGCCGAGTAATCTGCGCCCAAACCGTGGCCGCTACAGAGGTCTCCTGGCCGCTGCTTTGTGCTGCCGCGCTTCCAGGGGTAATCACCCGGCTGCAAGCGCTGGCTAGCAGGAGCGCCACGCCTAAAGTAAAGAGCAACCCAATGCGTTTCATCGTGACTCTAGTATAGCGATCCCCGGCATTCCCACAAAACAAAAAAGGGCCGACCCGTGGGGGCGGCCCCTTAAGATTCACCACCTAGCTTTATCGCCGCCAGAAAACCAGCCCCAGGATAAGCGACACAATCCCAACTACTGCCCAGCGCAGGTCGCCAGTCATAAAACTGCCCGGCAAAATATTGATCCCCTGCAAAAAGAATACTCCCCCGGCGCCGATCAAGAATCCGGCGATAATTTTTTGAAAATTCATTTCTCTCCGATCACTACGTTAAATTTGACCTTCGGGCGGCGGGGGTGAGGCCATCGTGTCCTTGTCCAGAAAATCCCCGCTCCGCGGTTTCCCGCTCTTACGATAAGCCGCCATCTCGCGCATCCGGCGTTCGTAGCACTCGTTGCATTCCCAATTGCGCGCCAATTGCGGATCTCCCTCAACTCGCTCGAACGCCTGGGTAGATTTGTATTGCTTGCAGGTATAGCATTGGCGCAGTTCCACCTGAGCATATCCTGGATTTGCCTTCGCCTCCTCAGAGTCGATCGGTTGCGCCTGACCCGGCAGATGTGGAACTTGGTGCCAGCCATCCTTGATCCCCATGTCAGGTTGGAGGATATCCTTGGCACTCACCATCCTTTTGCCCAGTTGCCAATTCCCCTCCCGCCCATAAAGCCCCCGTGCTTCAAAGGTCCCTGCTTTGTATCGGTATACGAAGCCAAGATTGTCGCTCAATCGAAAAACCCGGATCGCCCCTTCTTCGACTGCCTGTTTGATTACTGCGTCATACGTCATGAATATCGTCCTGGGAATTAATGATGTCGCCCAATTATAGCCCGCAAGCGTAACAATTCTTCACGGCTCTCCCTCCCGCCAGAATAAGGACATTTGTCCCTATAACTCCCCATCCAATTAGCTACAATCAAAACACAATTTAGGCACACCTAATAGGAGCGCATTTTCAGCCAATTGCTAACTTCACTGTCCGGCGGATCGCCCGTATTACTCGGCCTCTTCGGGGGGCTCATCATCGCCGCCTTCAACATGCTCGGCGCGCTGCTCGTGCTTGTCTGGCGCAAACCCTCCGCAAAAGTTCTTGATATTGGGTTGGGGTTTGCCGCCGGAGTGATGCTCACCGCCAGCTACACCAGCCTGATTCTGCCCGGCATTGACTATGGGGGCATTCTGCCCGTCCTCATCGGTATCGCGCTCGGCGCGCTACTGATCGCCACCGCCGACCAGTGGGTGCCGCATCAACACGCGATTAAAGGCCGTGAGGGGATTGAGCCGGGCGCCTGGAAGGCAGTCTGGCTCTTCATCATCGCCATTACCATCCACAACATGCCGGAAGGCCTCGCCGTCGGTGTGGGTTTTGGGTCAGGCGATCTGGACAATGCCATCGCCTTGATGCTCGCAATCGGCATCCAAAACGTCCCTGAGGGTTTCGCCGTATCTTTGTCAGCCATCAACGCTGGGATGGGCAGCTACACCTACGCCAGCATTGCCGGCATCCGCGCCGGGCTGGTGGAAATTCCCCTTGCCGTGCTGGGGGCTTGGGCGGTCCAATTTGCGCGCCCCATCCTGCCTTATGCGATGGGTTTTGCCGCTGGGGCTATGCTTTATGTGATCAGCAACGAGATCATCCCTGAAACCCACCGCAAGGGCCATCACAAAGTTGCGACACTGGGCATGCTGGTTGGTGTAGTCGTGATGCTTTATTTGGACGTCAGCCTGGGTTGAGCGATTCAAGCGTGGCCAACATGGCCGCCATCGCTTTGGCTCGATGACTCAGCTTGTTTTTCTCCCCCATTGTGAGTTGCGCCATCGTCTTATTTATACCCGCCACTTGAAAAACGGGATCGTAGCCAAATCCGTGAGTCCCCCGTTCAAGCGCCGCGATTTCGCCCAGGCACTCCCCACTAGTAAAATGCAACCCCCCATTCGGCTCCGCCACGCAAACCGTGCTGCGAAACTTGGCCCGCCAAGGGCCTGAGATCCCATTGAGCTGTTTCAGTAGAAAACGCCGCCGGTCAGCATCATCTGCACCCTTTTGCGGCGCGTAACGCGCAGAAAATAAGCCCGGCGCTCCGTTTATCGCTTCAACTTCCAATCCGCTGTCATCCGCCAGTGCCGCAAATCCACTCGCTGCACAATAAGCCCCTGCCTTCAGAGCGGCGTTTTCTGCGTAATCCGCGCCGTCTTCCACCACATCCAGGGCAATCCCCAGCTCCTCTGGCGTGTGCAAGCGCAGAAAATCTGCACCGGCGAGCAGGCTGCGCATTTCTGCTATTTTTCCTGGATTTGTTGTGGCCAGCAGCAGATCAAGCATGTCTTTCTCTTTTCAAGGTAGAATCCTCTGGATAGTACCACGACACAACCTATAGGGGGAGTCGCTTGCGAGTCAGCCACATTTAAGGTTGTCCATTGACCGATTCTGCAATTTTTGTTATAATTTTTCTAGGTTTTATAGAATCCTTTGCAAAAAGCATTGCATCGGGCCCCCAGACAACGGATGGCAACTAATAATCGTACTCGAAGCCCCAAGCAGGATCATGACTCAGCACATTAATCCCTTATGGATAAATGTCGGCTTCATCGTCAAGGCCGACGCGGGCTACAGCCGCACCTTCGATTTCGAGTTGCCCGAAGTCTTTCTAGCCCCCGATCTGTCGCTCAACGATTTGGTCGGCACCGCCCGCTTCAGCCGTACGCCGCAGGGCCTGGTTATGGACGTGTTTCTCAGCGCGCGTACGCCAGGCGAGTGTGCGCGTTGCCTTGATCCCGTCGACCAGGCCATCGCCACTCAGTTTACCGAGCTGTACGCCTTCAATGAACGCTCCGCCACCGAATCACAACTTATCTTGCCCGCCAACCACCAAATCGATCTGGCTCCTCTCGTGCGCGAATATATGATTCTGGATATGCCCATGAATCCCCTCTGCCAAAAGGATTGCCAGGGCCTCTGCCCTGTCTGCGGCATCAATCGCAACCACGAGAATTGCGACCACGTCCCCTCGGACATTGACCCCCGACTCGCCACCCTTAAGGATCTCTTAGATCCCCAAGACTGAAAGCCAGTCGGGCGCGATTGTGTTGGCGCCCGGCCCTGGAGGAACCATGTCCTATCCTTCCGATTCCTTAGAAAGCTCAAGCTCCGAAGATTTGCTCTTCGACACCGAAGAAGACGAAAGCTCGGAAGAAACTGTGGAGCGTGTTGAAATCTTTCTCAAGACGGATAAGGATTTCGACCGTTTACGCCTGCATTTTTACGATCAAATCGGCGCCGACGAAGAGGCCGCTGAGGACAATGACCTTCCCAAGAATCTGTATGATTACTCGGTTCCCAAAGCCTACGAGCTGCCTCAGGACGAGGCTATCGATTCAGTCGGCCTCTACCTGAAAGAAATGTCAAATGTTCCCCTGCTCAATATGGAGCAGGAAGTTGATTTGGCCAAACGCATCGAATCGGCCAAAAAAGCCAACCGTAAATCAAAGAAGATGGAAGGCAAGCTCACCGAACAAAAAGCCTCCGAAATCCATTTCTTGGTTGAGGACGGCCGACTGGCTCGCGAACACCTCATTAAGGCCAATACCCGCTTGGTGGTTAGCATTGCCAAAAAATATATGGGCCGCGGCGTCCCCTTCTTAGATCTGATTCAGGAGGGCAACCTTGGTCTGATGAAAGCCGTCACCAAATTCGATTACCGTCGCGGCTTCCGCTTCTCCACCTACGCCACGTGGTGGATCCGCCAAACCATAACTCGCTCCATTGCGGATCAGGGCCGCACCATTCGCGTCCCCGTACACATGATTGATCGCATCCGCCAACTCTACAAGACGGCTCATCTGCTTGAGCAGCGCCTCGGCCATCCGCCAAGTGTCGACGAATTGGCCAAAACGCTCGAGGAAGACACCGAGAAAGTTGAATGGATGCTGCAGGTCTCCTGGCTACCCCTCTCCTTGGAAAGCCCCGTCGGCGACGAAGAGGATTCGGAATTGGGCATGTTCGTCGAAGACGAAAACAGCGCCAGCCCCAGCGAAACCGCCTACGACAACATGATGATTGAAAAGGTCCACCAGGTGCTCGCCACTCTCAGCCCGCGCGAATCTCGTATTCTGCGCCTGCGCTTTGGTCTCGAAAATGGCCGCACCTATACGCTCGAAGAAGTTGGCGAGAAATTTGGCCTCACCCGCGAGCGCATCCGCCAGATTGAGGGCAAAGCCCTTCGCCGTTTGCGTCATCCGATGCGCGCCCGGCAGCTAAAAGATTACGTGTAGCTCGCCCATAAGGTAGCGATGGATCCCAACAAAAAAGGCCGCTTGAGCGGCCTTTTTTTATGATTTCTAGCTATTTGCTATTAATTTAGCAACTCTGGCTTTTGCGCGTCCCGTTCTACCTTGCGCTTCCGCCGCCAACTGAGCAGTCCCGAAAGCGCCGCGCCCAACAGCAGCACGCCCGCGTCATCCGCCGGGCCTGCCACCAAATCAGGCAGCACCGCATACAGCCCCCCAACCACGGCCGGAAACCACGCATAATTTCGGATGGAGATAAATAAGTAGGCTGAAAAACCTGCCAGCACCACAAAAGTGCCAACGCTTAAAATCACCCCCGTTTTGAAATCCCAACCGATCGAACCGCCGATCAGGGCCACTACCGCCAGTCCCATCGCCAGCGCCAGGAACACAAAGCCCAATACCGCCCGTCGCCGATCGCTCATGATTGCCCTTATTGGTTGAACGGCGACGCCCCGCCCATCGCTTCGGCTGCCTCTGCCGAATAATAGGGCTGCTCGCCCTCTTCATGCTCCGTCATATCAATAATGCCTTCAATTTCGGGCACTGCCTGCAAAATCGCCGTCTCGATCCCTTGGCGCAGCGTCACTGCGGAGAGCCCGCAGCCCTGGCAGCCGCCACCCATTTCCACGTACGCTTGCTTCTCGCGCACATCCTCCAACCGCACCCAGCCGCCGTGCCCGGCCACGCCCGGATTGATGTACTCATCAATCACCGTCTGCACCTTCTGCGCAATCGGATCGTCCCATTGCTTGCCGGGTTCCGCCTCCGGCGCATACATGCTCTCGCGTGGGTATTCAATATTGAAACCCGCCGAATAGCGGCTTTCGTCAAAATCCACTCTCGAGCCCTGAATTTTCTGGGCCACATCCGGCTCGAAAAGGAAATCCACAGTGCCGATCCGCTGCACGATATCGTCGGCGCCCGCCTCATCCAGCCCCATAAACTTGAATTCAGTCTGGTAGCCGCCGCCTGGCAGAGAACCGCGAATCGCCACCCGAACAGCTAAATCATCTCGCTCACGGCTGGCGATCAACTCGGCGATCTTTTCTGCCGCCGGTTGGCTTACATCCAGGATATTTTCATTGTTGATGGTTTCGCTCATAATGTTCCTATTGCTCTTATTTACACAATCCGCTCCATTATATCGCACCACTCATAAAAGTAGTCTACCTCGCGTTGGGTTTCTCTCTTAGCCTGGGGAGTGGAGAAAAAAGAATGGGTAGAACCGCAAGCCACAACCCGAAGGCTCCTACGAAAAGAGTTGGCTTTAATCCAATCCCTTTTCCCAAGGCTCCTCCCAACAATGACCCCAGTGGAAGGGCGCGTGTGACAAAAAAGCGATAACTCGCGTTCATGCGCCACAAAAGTGCTTGCGGGGTGATTCTTTGTCGAAGACTTATGAAATGCACATTGCTCAAGGCCCCGCCAAAGCTGGTAAGAATATAAGAAAGCACAAGTATCAAGGCGGTCATAGTGCCGCTGGCCAGCGGGATAAGAATCGGCCCCAAACGGGCCGTCACAACTCCCACTACCAAGGTGCGCCCTACACCCAGGCGCTTCGCGATACCTTTGGCCGCCAACGAACCAACCAGCGCTCCAATGTTGCCTGCCGAGATGATCAAACCCAAAAATCCTGCGCTGATTCTTAGATCCTTTGTTGCGTAAAGCACAAAGGCCGAAAAGATCGTCATCCAAAAGAAATTGTAGATGGTGGCCTCGCCCATCAAAGCCCTAAGGCGTTTATCCCCGAACACCACCCGCAACCCCGCCTTGATTTGCATTATTATGGTCTCGCTCTTAATATCAACCTTCTCCAGTTGCTCAGGTTCTTGAATAAGGCTCAACCCCACCGCCGACACTACGTACGAGAAGGCATCAGCGAGTATTGCCATTGGTGCCGTTATGCGCTCAACAAGGATGCCTGCCAGACCGGGCCCTCCAATCTCAGCTGCAGAGGAACTGGCAATCAATTTACTGTTGGCATCCACCAACTCTTCAGGAGCCACCAATGAGGGCAGGTAAGCCTGGTAACCCAGATCGAAGAAAACACTGAATACGCCAATGGCGAATCCGATCAGATATAGATATTCAATTTGTAGCGCATTTACGGCCAACAGGATAGGGATCAAGCTGAGCATCAACCCGCGCGCTAGGTTCGAAATGATCATCACCTGTCGCTTAGGCAGACGGTCCACCGCCACGCCAGCAAAAAGTGTCACCAGCAAGTAAGGGGCGAATTGCGCCGCGCCCAGTAGGCCCATTTGGGTCGCCCCGACGTGTAAAACGTTAATTGCAGTCAGTGGGATTGCCAGGACACTCACTTGAGTGCCAAACAAAGAGATGCTTTCACTGGCCCAGAGTTTCAGAAAATCTGCATTCCCCCAAGTTCCATGCTCCTTTTAGCCAACGGCAGGGACTGCTCGTTTGACGTAGTTTTGATTTGACATCAATAACCTAACCTTCTATAATGTGGTTGAAAGTTAGAGTATAGACGCGATAATCTAACCTGTCAATTCTGTATAGAGAGTTAGTATTTGGATATTTTCCTTGATTCCTCTGGTTACGAAGGCACATACGAAGCCATCGCTGGCCACTCTGTTATCGATTTCGCCAATACCATAAGCAATCGCCGCAGCCCGCGTGAGCATGAATGGCTGGATAGCTATACGAATCTTTTAGCCTGGTGTGGCCTGGCTGGCTTGCTGGACTCCGCTCAGATCCGCGCATTGCAGGAAAAATCCGCCCAGCAACCGCGCAATTCGAAAAACGTTTTGGCAGATGCCCGTCGGCTGCGTGAAGCCATTTACTCACTCATCGCCGACGCTGCATCCAGTCGCGAACCCCACCCCGAAGTCTTGCAAGTCTTTAACGATTATCTGACCCGCGCAACAGCTCAAGGCGCCCTCCAGCATTCCTCTGGCAAATTCGCTTGGCAATCCATCCCTCAGGATCCCTCTTTGGAAGCAATGCTCTGGCCCCTCGCTCGTTCTGCCGCCGACCTGCTCTTGGGTCCCGAGTTGACTTATGTCGGGGAATGCGAAGGCGAGGGCTGTGGATGGCTCTTCATAGACGAAAGCCGTAACCACAGCCGTCGCTGGTGCAACATGAATGATTGCGGTAACCGTGCCAAGGCGAAACGCCATTACCAGCGCGCGAAAGCCGCCTCTTGACATTCACGACTATATTTCTTAAACTTGCGCTCATATGAATACGGTTTATCTTCCATTGCTGGCTGCTCTTTTGGCCTTGATCATGCCCCGCCAATCCTTGGCCCGGGCAGTTCAGCGCGTACGCTAACCAGCGTTACCGTTGCACATCAAGCTGCCCTCGGGCAGCTTTTTTGTTTAACTCTTGTATACTGGCCCTTTAGGAGAAAGAGAAATCATGTCACAACACATCCTCGTCGCAGTTGCCTGGCCCTACGCCAGCGCTGATATCCATGTCGGCAATGTCGCTGGCTCCTATTTGCCCGCCGACATCTTTGCTCGCTATCACCGTCTAAAGGGCAATCACGTGCTTATGGTTTCCGGCTCGGATGCCCACGGCACCCCCATCACGGTCAAAGCAGATGCCGAAGGGCTGCCCCCCGTTGAGGTTTTCCAACGCTACCACGCCGATTTCGTCAGCCTCTTTCAGCAGCTCGGCCTCAACTATGATCTCTTTACCAGCACCCACACGGAGAATCACGCCAAAGTCTCTCAGGCCATCTTCCTCGCCCTCAACGAGAACGGTTTCCTCTATCCGGAAGAGCAGCAGCAATGGTATTCCCCCGCCCTCAAGCGTTTCCTCCCCGATCGCTATGTAGAGGGCACTTGCTACATCTGCGGCTACGAGCAAGCCCGCGGCGACCAATGTGATAATTGCGGAAATATCCTCGATGGCACCCAACTTATCAACCCGCGCGCCAAAACCGATGGCTCCACCCCCGAACTGCGCAAAACCTCGCACTTCTTCATGGATCTCGCCAAACTCCAGGATCAGGTTGTCGACTTTTTGGAAGCCCGTCAGGACTATTGGCGTCCCAACGTCGTCAAGCGCTCGCTGGGCTGGATCAAGGCCGAGGGCCTGCGCGGTCGCCCCATCACCCGTGACCTCGATTGGGGCATCCCCGTCCCGGTCGAGGGCTGGGAGGATAAACGCCTCTACGTTTGGTTCGAAGCCGTCATTGGTTATCTCTCCGCCGCTATCGAATGGGCGCAGCTCAACGGCGAACCCGATGCTTGGCACAAATGGTGGACCGATCCCAAGGCCCGTGCCTACTACTTCATCGGCAAGGACAACATAGATTTCCACGCCATAATGTGGCCCGCCCAGTTGGCCGGCGTCGGTGAGCAATTTACGCGCATATTTGCGAACGAAACGGGCAAACCGCTCAACCTCCCCTACGACGTCCCTGCCAACGAGTTCCTCAACATGGGCGACCGCAAGATTTCCGGCAGCCAGAATTGGGGCGTTTGGGTCCTCGATTTCCTCACCCGTTACGACCCCGATGCCCTGCGCTACTACATCACCGTCAATATGCCCGAAACCCGCGACGCCAATTGGGATTGGGATGACTTTGTCGCCCGTAACAACAACGAGCTGGTCGCCAACTGGGGCAACCTCGTCAACCGCACCCTCTCATTCGCCCACAAGCATTGGAATGGCCACTTCCCCGATGCCGGTGACCTACGTCCCCAGGACAAAGCCCTGCTCAAAAAGATCGAGGCCGGCTTTGAAAGTGTCGCCGCTGAACTGGAGGCCGTCCACTTACGCGCCGCCCTCAACGAGGCCTTCCGCCTGGCCACGGAAACCAACAAATATCTCGAAGATCAGGCCCCCTGGACTCAGATCAAAACCGATAAGCCGGCCGCCGGCCAAACCATCTTCACTGCCATCAAAGCCATAGACAATCTCAAGCTCCTCCTAGCCCCATTCCTGCCCCACACCGCCGAACAGCTTCATCACATCCTCGGCTACAAACAGCCCCTCTTCGGCGAGCAATACACGCAATCCGTTTCGGACGATCTCGGCGAGCGTATCGCCTTGCGCTACAAGACCGGGGCCGCCATCGGAGCTTGGCTCCCCAGCCAACTCCAGCCCGGCAAATTCTTTAATCCCCCCGTGCCACTTTTCAAAAAACTCGAGCCGGAAATCGCCGACCAGGAACGCGCCCGCCTGGGTCACTAGCGCGTACATTTGTACTGTAAAAAGCTTCTCAAGCATGCCTCGCCATTCCCCAAGCCCGTTTCCTTCGATAAATGTTTCATGCTATAACCAAACAGTATGAATTCCTCTTACGTGTCAATCCTTTTGGTTATCAGCATGGCGATAGTTATCGTGCTCCCCGCGCGGCGCGGCAGCCCTGGATTGGGCGTGCTTGCCGGTCTCGCCCTCGCCGCGGGTGCTATCCTGTGGCGCAGCCAGGCTCTGGCAGATTTCGGATTCGCCCCACCTGAAAGCGCTACATCGACTCTCCTTCTCAGCCTGGTGCTGGGCCTGGGGCTTGCGCTGGCCTCTCAAATGCTTATCGATCCAGTGGTTGAGAAACTTACCAAACAGCCCCACTATATTAGTGCTGTGAAAGCCGTGCGTGGCAATATCGCAAATTTGTTAATCACATTGCTTGCGGTTTGGATTCTGGTTGCTTTTGTGGAAGAATTTCTTTACCGTGGCTTTATCCTTACTGAATTGCTGAATATTGTAGGACGCCAGCCACTCGGCCTTTTCATCGCTCTACTAACCGGCGCGATTCTGTTTGGTTTGTCTCACTCCTATCAGGGGATTAGTGGCGTTTGGAGCACCGGCATACTGGGTTTGGTTTTTGGCCTTATCTTCATATATTCTGGATTTAATCTCTGGCTGCCCATACTCACTCATGGCGTAATTGATACTGTTTTGCTGATATTTATTTTTCTCAATGTGGATCAAAAACTAAAACACCTCTTAATTCGCCCCTGACAGATAATTACCAATAGCTGCTTTACCATAAATCAAATAATCTCATTTTTACGCCTGGCCTTATGAATCTGCTTTTCTCCGCCACACAAATCCCCCCAGCCCAGTCCAGAAAAGTATGGCGCCGGCTTTCCCAACATATGAATTAGGGAGAAAACCCAGGGACCGCACAATCCCGCTTGGCAACCACCATAGCGCATCCCCAACTGGGGCAACAAACGCAAAGAAGAACGAACTGAAGCTGAGCATCCCCAGGAGTGCCAACACCCCGAACACCCAACCATCGGCCCGCACTCCCCCAAAGATCGCCCTGACAAAAATCACCGTCGCCAGGCCAAAAAGCAAGGTCAACCCCAAAGCCCCCAGCAGCACACGTTGAAATTGAAAAGTGGCCCCTGCCCAATCCTCCAATAACCCCCTTGCTCTGTCTGCCCAGATAGCAACCAGCAAAAAACCAATTGCAAACAAAATGGGCTTCCAATTAGATGAATTGTTCATTTGATCTCCGCACCATAAAACATCATCCGATTATGTTAACTTTACTTCTCAATTTCACAACCCCTGCCATGCTTGCCCGCAAAAAGAAACGGGCCTTGCGGCCCGTCACTTTTCGTTACCCCGGAAAATTAAATTCTCCAACCAACTCCCCATTCACAAACACTTCGTACGTTCCTTCAGGGGCGTTTTCCAGCCCGATCGGAATCGTCTCATCGAACGGCTCCAGCACTTGGGCGGGCAGCGCCGCCGGATCCCCCTCGCTGTACACCATGATATCCACCCGGTTGGTTTTCCCGAAGATCTGCATCTCATATTGGTAGCGAAATTCGTGGCAGGGCGTAGGCGTGCTGCCCACCACGTGCACTGAAACCTTCGCCGGATAGCTCTCCATCACAACCAGCTCAGCCTTGTCCACGTAGGCGCTTGCCCCCAGCACCCCGGCATCCTCTCCGCCCCCCTCGACGCGTGCATCCACAACACACCCAGCCAGCGCAATAGCTGCCAGCCCCAAAACCAAAAACATCTTTTTCATACAAATCACATCTGCTTAAAAGATTGGCTATCACCATATTAACGCCCAAGCGTCCAATATTGTTCCAACCGACCTGTTTTTAATCGTCTCTTCTTCCATCTCAACGAACGCCGCGAAAGCAAGCGTAGCCAGCTAAGAAGTGGATGATAGGCCCGTCTTCCGAGGTGTGCGCTCGTTGATTAAGCTAAAATACGAATCATGAAAACGCCTTTTGGTCGCTTGGAAGCCCGCCTCCAACACTTTATCGAAGAAGGCACCGCCCGTCTTTTTTCCACCCAGGATTTAAAAAGCGAGCTCACTTCCCGCCTGGCCGAAAGCATGCATGCCCAGGTGCATTTCGACGCCGATGGACAGTTGGTTGCGCCTGGCACCTACACCATCGACGTTAGCAGCCGCCTCGCGGCCACTCTCAAATCCAATCAGAGCCTTGTATCCTCTCTACAAGCTGCCCTACTCAGCGCCGCGTCAGACGCCAAAATTCATCTTGATAGCGAGCCCATACTCCACATTGCCCCCAACGATGAACTCGCCCAGGGAGAATTCCGCGTGCACAGTACCGTTGTGGGCCAAAGCTTAGCTGTAACACAATCGCTTGAAGCCCAGCCAAAAGTGCAAGAGGTTCAAACCCCAGCCGGCGCTTTTCTCATCGTCAATGGTACAGAAATATTTCCCCTCAATCTCCCCATTATTAATATCGGCCGCAAAAGCGATAACCACCTCGCCATTGATGATTCACACATCTCACGCCGCCACGCGCAATTGCGCGCCATCGACGGGCACTATCATTTCTTCGATCTCGGCTCCACGGGTGGTTCAAACATTAACGGCCAGTCCTCGCGCAGTGCAATCCTTCTCCCCGGCGACGTAATCCATTTGGCGGGTGTGCCCTTAATTTACGGCCAGGATCGCGCCACACCACAGGAAGAAACACAAGAATTGGCTGTCGCTCCTCAAAATAAAAACAATCGCACCCGCGCCAGCACCAAACCCACCCCCTGACCAATCAGCATGAACGACATTGCGGCTTATCTTTTGCTGGCCCTTCGCCTGCTGATGGCGCTTGCCCTGTTTGCTTTTCTGGGCTGGGCGCTGCACACCATGTGGCGCGATCTAAAGGCCCAGGCCCAGCAAGATAGTTCGGCCCAGGCGCCGCCTATTCACCTCACCCCCCAAGGTGAAGGCACCGAGCCGCTACGCTTCACCGTCCCTGAGATCACTGTTGGCCGCCATCCAGCTTGCGAATGGCTGCTGGACCATGAAACCATCTCCTCTCGCCACGCCCGCCTCAGCTTTCATAACAAAAACTGGTGGCTCGAAGACCTCGCCTCTCGCAACGGCACTTACTTGAACGAAGAAATCATCACAGAAGCTGTCGTGCTGGCCAATCAAGATGTCATTCGCTGTGGTGAGGCCGCCTTTAGAATTTCCCTGGAGTCTCAATCCTGATTGGAGCAAGCCATGCCCGCCAACAGTGATGTTCCCCTGCTCGCCATTATCGGCGGCTCCGGCCTCTACAGCATGCCGGGCCTCGAAGATATCGAAGAGCAAACCATCTCTACGCCCTTCGGCGATCCCAGCTCCCCCGTTGTCCTGGGCTCCCTGGATGGCGTCCGCCTCGCCTTCCTCGCCCGCCACGGCCGCGGCCACACCATTACCCCCAGCGAAGTGAACTATCGCGCCAACATCTGGGCCCTGAAGTCTCTCGGCGCGCGTTTCATCCTTGCTGTTAGCGCCTGTGGCTCCCTGCGCGAAGATTACGCCCCCGGGGATATCGTAATTCCCGATCAACTCTTCGATTTCACCCACGGGCGCGCCCGCTCTTTCTTTCAGGACGGTTTTGTGGTCCACGTCGGTGTCGCCGATCCCTTTTGCAAACCCTTCAGCGCCCAGCTGCACAATGCTTGTGAGCAGGTTGACGCAACTGTTCACGCCGGTGGTGGCTACATCACCATTGAAGGGCCCCGCTTTTCCACTCGCGCCGAATCTAACACCTATCGCTCTTGGGGCCTCTCCATTATCGGTATGACCAGTTCCCCGGAAGCATTTCTGGCTCGTGAAGCCGAGATGCATTATGCCGTCATGGCCCATGTTACCGATTACGACGTTTGGTACCAGGAGCCTGTTAGTGTGGATATGGTCATCCGCACCATGCAAAAGAACACACAGCTCGCGCACCAGGCCATTCATCGCCTGGCTGTGGAGTTGCAAACCGAGCAGGATTGCGGTTGTGAGCACGCCCTGGCGAACGCATTCATTACCGATTTTGAGCAAGCCCCTCCCGCCACGCTCAAGAAACTCGATCTGCTCATCCGCAATTACCGCAAAATATGAACATGTCCCGGCCGCTTCGCTGGCTGCTGAGCGGCAGCCAGTCCGGGCGCCAGCTTCGCCTAGCTGCCGCCTTCCTGGCTTTTTTCGCCCTGGCCCTCACCCTCTCGCCGGCGGTGGGCAACCCGGAACCCATCGACCTGGGCGGCCTGCGCTGGTCGCATTGGATTGGCCTCGCCACCTGGTTGGCAGCCTTCTATTGGATGCAGCGCGCTGTTAGTCATGAACTGCCTGAGCACGACCGCTTGCTGCTGCCCCTCGCTGGCCTGCTCACCGGTTGGGGCCTGCTCACCGTCTGGCGACTTACTGTGCTCTTCGGCTTGCGCCAGGCGCTCTGGGTCCTGGTCTGCACGGCCCTAATCATCAGTCTGCTGCGCTACAAAAACCAGTTGCTCCCCCTGCTCCGTCGCTATAAATATCTTTGGCTGCTGGCTGGCTTTATCATCACCGCCCTCACATTTTTCTTCGGCACCAACCCCTCTGGCATCGGCCCCGATTTGTGGCTCGGTTGCTGCGGACTCTATTTCCAGCCCTCCGAGCCGCTCAAGTTACTTCTCATCATTTACCTCGCGGCCTACCTGGCCGACCGTCAGCCGCTGATGCGCGGCCTGGGTCCTTTGCTGGCCCCCACCTTCGTCATGAGCGGCCTCGCCCTGCTGCTTCTCCTTATCCAACGCGATCTTGGCACCGCCTGGGTATTCATCTTCATCTACACCGTCATGATCTATGCCGCCACTGGGGAGCGTCGCATTCTGCTGGCCAGCTTGCTGAGCATCATGCTCGCCCTTTTCTTTGGCTACGAATTTATCCCCTTGGTGCATGCCCGCATCGAGGCCTGGCTCAATCCCTGGTTGGACTCCAGCGGAGGTGCTTATCAAATCGTTCAGGGCATACTTGCAGTTGCCGCTGGTGGCCTCTTTGGCCGTGGCCCCGGCATGGGCAGCCCCGGCTTCGTCCCCGTCGCCCATACCGATTTTATCTACACCTCGGTCGTCGAGGAAAGCGGTCTACTGGGGGCCATCGGCCTCCTGTTGCTTATCGCCTTGATCAGCCTGCGCGCTCTGCGCATCGCCTTGCGCGCCCGAGATGCTTACCCACGTTACCTGGCCATCGGACTCAGCGCCTATTTGGCTTGCCAGGCACTGCTTATCATTGGCGGCAATATCCGCCTCCTGCCACTTACCGGCGTAACCCTGCCATTTGTCTCTTACGGCGGCTCCTCACTGCTCACATCCTTTTTTGCCCTGCTGCTCTTGTTATTGATCAGTGACCAATCCGCAAGCCGCCACGCGCCGCCTCCCCGTGGCGGCCCAACGTTGACCATCACCGCAGGTTACCTCATCGCCTTTGGCCTCGCCGCCCTCGTAACTGGATGGTGGGGATTGCTGCGCGCCCCCGATCTGCTCACCCGCCCCGATAACGCTCGTCGCACCCAGAGTGAACTCGTCGTCCGCCGCGGCGACCTGCTCGATCGCAACGACCTCATCCTCAACACCACGCAGGGTCTGTCTGGCGAATACACCCGCAGCTACAACTACTCAGCGCTCAGTCCCCTCCTCGGCTATTCACACCCCTTGTTTGGCCAGGTCGGCCTGGAAGCCTCCCTCGACTCCATCCTGCGCGGCGAGGAATATCAGCCCGCCCTCACCCTTCTCATGGACGAGTTACTCTACGGCCAAACACCCGCCGGCTTAGATGTGCGTTTGAGTTTGGATGCATTGCTTCAATTACAGGCCACCAGCCTGCTTGGTGATCAACCCGGGGCCGCCGTTGTATTGGATGCCATAACGGGCGATATCCTCGTCCTTGCTTCCACCCCCACCTATGATGCCAACAAGTTGGATGAGAATTGGGAAAGTCTCAGCGATACCGATTATTCCCCGCTGCTCAATCGCGCCATCCAGGCTGCCTATCCGCCCGGCCTCACCCTTGCCCCATTTATTTATACGGCTGCCCTGGGCCAGAGCATTTTGCCAGCCGCACCCGGCCCGCTCACCTACGAACTCGACAATGCCACCTTGGAGTGCCAGCGTCAGCCTGCCAACCCCGCCAATTGGGCCGCGGTGATTGCCTCGGCCTGCCCCGGCCCCATTGCTGAGCTGGGCCTGACCCTCGGCAGTCAGGGGCTGATCAGTTTATATCGCGATTTGGATTTCTATTCCCCCACGCCGCTGCGCCTTGAAGCCCACACCCCATCCGCCATAAGCATCGAGCGCCCCGGCCTGGCCGCTTTGGGCCGCTCAACCCTGCGTCTCAGCCCTCTGCAAATTGCTCTCGCCGCCGCAACACTTTCCAACTATGGAGAATTGCCCCCCGCCCATTTGGCGCTCGCCGTAGAGCAAAGCGATGGCCAATGGCTCGAACTGGAACCCCTTACCGAATCTCGTGCGGTGCTCAATCGCGCCCTCACTGCCGCTACCGCTCAGGAATTGCGCAGCCCTTATCTGCCGCTATGGCAATATGCGGCTCCCGGTGTTGGAGAGAACGGCGAAACAGTCACCTGGTATATGGCCGGATCAATGCCCGGCGGGACAAAAAACTATGTAGTTGTGATTCTGCTGGAGCAGGACAATCCCATCCTCGCCAAATCCATCGGGCAACGCCTCTGGCTTGCAGCAATCAATCAGGAGTAATGGACCCCCTCAGCCCCCGCGCTCATTTATAGCCCACGCCACAACCCGCACAAAACGCCCCGTTTTGTCATGCTGAGCGAAGCGAAGCATCCATCCGCATCATCTGTCCCCCGTAAGTGGCTCCGCAAAAAATCCTTTCCGATTCCTCACCTGGGCTTCGAACCTACGCCTCCACGCGCACAAAACGCCGCTTCCCCACCTGCAGCACGCCCGGCCCCGGGAACGCCGCGTTCGCATCCTCCAGCGTTTCTCCATCCAAACGCACACCGTTTTGCTCAACTAGCCGCCGCGCTTCGCTTTTGCTTTTCACAAGCTTCGCCCCCACCAACACATCCAGAACGCTTTGTCCCGCATTGAGCGAATAGCTCGGCATCTCTTCCGGCATATCTCCTTGCTGAAAGACGCGCACGAAGGCCTCTCTCGCGTCCTCAGCAGCCTGCGCGTCGTAATAGAACGCCGTAATTTCCTCGGCGATCTGCATTTTGGCATCCCGTGGATGCAGCGCCCCGCTCTCTACATCTGCTTCCCGTTTGGCGATTTCACTCGACGTCCAGCGCGTAGCTAAACGCATATACTTGCCCATTGCCTTATCCGGCACGCTCATCACCTTGCCAAACATATCGCTGGCATCCGTATTCAGCGGGATGTGATTGCCCAGCGATTTACTCATCTTGACTTCGCCGTCTGTGCCCGGCAGCAGCCCCAAAATGACGCCGATATTCGGGCGATCGCCCAGCGCGCTCATCAGCTTACGCCCCGCGGTAACGATATTAAAAAGCTGATCCGTCCCCCCCACTTGCACATCCGCCTTCAAAATGTGCGCGTCGTAACCCTGCATGATCGAATAAAAGGTTTCATGCAAATAGACCGGATCGCCCTCATCCCAACGTTTGCGGAAATTCTCGCGCCTCATGAATTGTTGCACGGTGAAATTGGAGGCCAGGTGAATTAGGTCCCCAAAACTAAGCTCGGAAAGCCATTCGGAGTTGTATCGCACTTCAGTCTTCGTTTTATCCAGGATTCGGAAAGCCTGCTCCGCGTAAGTCTTGGCATTCTCCGCCACCTCGTCTGCGCTCAGTTGCGGTCGCAATTTATCCTTATCTGAAGGATCCCCGATCAACGACGTGTACGTCCCAATCATAAACACCACCTCATGGCCCATATCCTGGAATTGGCGCAGCTTGTTCATCGGAATCGTGTGCCCGATATGCAAGTCTGAAGTGCGCGGATCAAACCCAGCATACACCCGCAAGGGCCTGCCTACCTTTTCCGCCTTCGCAAGTCGCTCCAGAAGCTCGTCTTCCATCGCTTGCTTCAGGGTTTCGTCACCGTATTCCGTCCCCTGCATCAGCGTCGCCACTTGTTCTTCGATCTTCATCCGTCGTCCTCCACCGTGTTAAAACAAATGCGCCCTCGAGGCGAGGGCGCGCATAGCTCACCACAGGGTTTTAGTGGGCTTTTGCGTAATAAACATTTGCTTTTTGAATTTTCACGCTCAAATTATAGCATGGGGTCTCGCTCGCCTCCCATAGTTCCCGTCCCCTTTGGGCGGCAAGTCCTTATGCTATAATCGCCCCGTTCGAGCGAAAATCGACAAAGCGGCCAACTATGCACAGTAGCCTACTGGAACCTGTCCTTGTCCTGAACGCAAACTTTGAACCCATGAACGTTTGCACGATTCGCCGTGCAATGGGCCTGATCTTTTCCGACAAGGCCTCGATGCTCGTCAATGGCCGCGGCGAAGTCCACACCAGTTCAACATCCTTTCCCGCCCCCTCGGTGATCCGCTTGGATCGCATGATCAAGCGCCCCCGCCCTCAAATCAAGCTAAACAAGCAGGAAGTCTTCCGCCGGGATCGTCACACCTGCCAATATTGTGGATCCGCGGATGGCGAACTCACGCTGGACCACGTGGTCCCAAGGCACTTGGGCGGTTCCCATTCCTGGGATAATCTGGTGACCGCCTGCCGCACTTGCAACCACAAGAAAGGCGGGCGTACCGTCGAGAACGCCGGCATGCAACCACGCAACAGGCCCAGCGCTCCCTCCGCCTCCGCCAAATACATTTTTGGTCGTTATCTGAGTAACAATCAAGGCTGGGATACATACATCGAAGGCTGGTAAAGCCCTTTTCTGTTACCCCCAGTTAGCATAAAACCTACATAAAACCAGAATTTCCACCAGCAATGGTGGTCTAAGGCTCACCCGAATCTCCCTTTTCCTTACCCACTCCCCCAGTTCGACATCTAATCGAACTCAAACTCCATAAAATCCT
Source organism: Chloroflexota bacterium (assembly GCA_009391835.1). Lineage (GTDB taxonomy): Bacteria > Chloroflexota > Anaerolineae > Anaerolineales > UBA11579 > QWJF01. Next base: position 52,177 of record QWJF01000007.1, read on the forward strand.
CTGCCAACACCACCGGTCCATCAAAATTTCGGCTCGCCTCAGCCACCAAATCCTGCGGATTCTTTAACCCCGTCGGATAGTGGATCAAATATAAGGCCTTCGCCTTGGCCTGTTTAGCCATCTCGCCCGCCTGCGCTGCCGAACTGTGCCCCTCCGATTCGCCCGACGCCTCATGCAGCAAAATATCCGCGCCCTGCGCCAACCAGGCCACGTTGGCCGTGGGTGCCGTGTCGCTGGTGTAGGCCACCACCTTGCCCGAGCCCGGAAATTCAAAACGCAGCCCGATCGCCGGAACAAAATGGTTCACTGGGTAGCTAACGATCCGCAAATCCGGCGCTTCCAGCACCAGGGTCATATTCTTGTTGCGCAGGCGCTTAATGTCAACCGGATATTCCTGCCAGCGCTCCCATTCAAACGCATCCAGGAGTTGCTCCATCAGGCGCACCGTATGTTCCAACCCATATAAGTTGAGCTGGTCGTGCCGGCCCAACAACCACATATTCATCAGCAGCAAAGGCACGCCGGAAACATGGTCCGGGTGGAAGTGAGTCATGATGATGTCAGTGATCGAATTGGGTTCTACGCCAATACGGCGCAGCCGCATCACCGGGTTGCTGGCGCAATCAACCAAAACGCGCCGCGTCTTCCCAATGAGCAGCATATGGGTGTTATCGTGATTCTCGTCTGGAACGGAATCCGAAGTGCCCAAAATAATCAGCTTGGGCATAAGTCGACCTAAACTAACCCTTCGCCAGCTTGGTATTGCTCCGGTGGCGCAAAATCAAAGTTACCGCCGCAAAAACAAGCACGATCGCCATCAGTGTTTGATTGGCATTAAAGCCACCCACCTCGGACGCATCCAAGCGCAGGAAATCAAGCAGGATCCGGATCACTGGATAGCTGATCAGATAGATAAGAAAAAGGTCTCCGGATTTTAGCCTGTCGCTATATTTGCGCGCCAGCCACAGCAACAGAAACACGGTTCCCAGGCTCCAAAGCGCCTCGTAAAGAAAGATGGGATGGTAGGTAGCCTGATCCGCAAACTCAGGCAGCCGATTCTCGGGGGCTATCGTGATTGCCCAGGGCAGGTTGCTGGGTGCGCCGTATAGTTCCTGATTCACGAAATTACCCCAGCGCCCGATGGCCTGGCCCAAGGGCAGCGCCGGTGCGATCACATCCACCCAATCCAAAAAGTTCTGTTTGCGCCGCTTGGCCATCACATACAGAGCGAGCAATCCGCCCGCCACGGCGCCGGGAATTCCCAGGCCTCCGTTCAGTAGATTGATGGCATCCAGCGGATGCGTCAGGTAATACTGCGTGGTGATTCCAACTGCCACCAGGGAAGGCGAAGGGGTCAGGATGTGCCAGATGCGCGCCCCCACCACGCCGCCGATCACCATCCAGAACAGGCTGTCCCACAGGAAATCGGTGTTCATTTTGTGCCGTGTCGCTTGGCGCTCAGCTAGATAAGCCGCAGCCAACACTCCAAGCATCAGAATAATGCCGTAAAAGCGTATGTAAAGCGGCCCCAGATGGATTCCAAATTGATCGATAGACATAATCTCTCCTAGTTCTTTCGCTGGCGATGGGCCTCTGCCCGAACGTGCCAGATACGCTGCAGGGCCGTCAGATTGGAACCCGCGGCAATGATGGCCACTCCAATAAAGGGGATGTTAAAGAGCAGCGCCGGACCAAGGATCAAAACCCGCTCGACTCGCGAGAACCATCCCACCTTGGCCTCCATCCCCAGACTCTGAGCCCGTGCCCGTGTATAAGAAACCAGCATGGAGCCGAACGCCGCCAAATAAACCGCCAGCGACCATCCACTGAGCGTGTGGCCCAGGCTGTACCAGAGCAGCCCGCCGTATACCACCAGCTCCGAATAGCGATCGGTGACTGAATCCACGAAGGCGCCAAAATCTTCGGATTCGCCTTTGAGCCGCGCCAGCGCCCCATCCAGCGCATCAATGGGCCCCATCAGCAAAATCAGGAACCCACCCCAACTGAATTCTCCCTGGGAAACCAGCCATGCTCCCACCGAGGTGCCCACCAGCCCGCTTACGGTGAGCATATTGGGCTGCACCCCCATCCGGTTCAGAAAGCTTGCGGTCGGCTCCAATACCCAGCGAAATGTGCTTCGCAGCCATTCGGTAAATGTGGTGCGTTTCTTTCCTTGTTGCACGGTCTCAGCCAAAAGGGATTCCTACCTTTCAAAAGAATGCCACCAACCCGGCGCTTGATGGCCAAAGCTTGGGTATGCTAACTCGCTGCCAGAGGGCTGTCAAGCGAGGCCCTCGTTCTCGTCTTCGGCGCCGTCCATGTCCATTGAGACTAACACCTCGCGCTCGCGTCCCCCGCCCTGCACCGGCCCCAGCACACCCATATCTTCCAATTCATCCACCAGCCGCGCCGCCCGTGGATAGCCAATCCGCAGCGCCCGTTGCAGGTGCGAGGCGCTCGATTTACCCGAACGCCTGATTTCCTCGATGGCTGATTCAACCAATTCGTCCCGGTCCGAGAGCACGGCATCGTTGCGGATCATCTCGTCCCACGGCGCTCGCGCCTCATCGTCGGTTTCCCAATTCGTCCGCCAATAGCGCACCACGTTTTCCACTTCCCGGTCTGTGATCAACACGCCCTGCGAGCGCAAGGGTGCCGCCGCCTCCGGGGACAAATACAGCATATCGCCCTTGCCCAGCAGCGCCTCAGCCCCCGTACTATCCAGAATAACCCGCGAATCCACGGCCGAAGCCACAGCAAACGAAATGCGTGCCGGGAAATTCGCCTTGATCAACCCCGTCACGACATCCGTGCTGGGCCGCTGCGTTGCTACCACCAGGTGAATGCCCGTGGCTCGCGCCATCTGCGCCAGTCGCACCAGTGTGCTCTCCGTGTGGTCGGCTGCATTCATCATCAGGTCGGCCAGCTCGTCAATCAACACCACCAGACGCGGCATCTTGGCCTTATCTTGCCTTCGCTCTACTTTACGGTTGTAACTCTCAAGATCGCGGGCACGCACGCTTTCCAGTTCCTTATAGCGCCGCCCCATCTCTGCCACCAACCAACGCAGCACCGCCGTGATGCGCTCCAATTCAGTTTCCACCTTGCCCATCAAATGCGGTAACCCGTTAAAGCGCACCAGCTCCACCATCTTGGGGTCCAGCATGATCAACCTTAAATCCTCGGGACTGTTGTTCATCGCCAGGCAAACGGTAATCGCCGAAATCACCACCGATTTACCCGATCCTGTAGTACCCGCAATCAATAAATGCGGCATCTTGGCCAGGTCCGCCGCCACCGGCACGCCGGAAACATCCCGCCCCAGCGCGATTCCCAATTTCGATTTCAATCGGTGGAAAATATCGCTTTCCAGAATCGGCCTCAGTCGCACCAAAGAAGCCCGCGTGTTGGGCACTTCCACGCCCACATAGGAGCGCCCCGGTACGGGTGCCTGAATGCGCAAGCGCTGGGCGGATAGCGCCAGCGCCAGATCCCGCTGCAAAGCCGATATCTGCGACACGCGCACCTTCTGTCCCCGCTCATCGTCGCCGTTGCCCGGCTTCGGAATATAGCCTGGCTCCACCGCAAATTGCGTCACCGTCGGCCCCACCTTGTAACCCACCACTTTGGCCGGGATGCCAAATTCGGCCAGCGTGCGCTCCAATAGCCCCGCCGATTGGTTAATATGCCGTTCGTTGGGCCGGTAGCTCTCCTCGGCAGAAAGCAAATCAACGGGCGGTAAATCCGCTGAACGCGGTGGCGCCTTGGCCGCGGCCTGGTTGGCCTCCCCCGCCCCAAAATCAGCCAACGCTTGAGGGGGTCGCGCCCCTTTACGCCGCCCCTGCCCCTCGTCCTCGTCCGCTTCATCCCCCTCGCCCTCGAACGGCGAAACAGAGAGCACCTCTGAAACGCGCGCCGCCCGCTTATCGGATTGCTCATCCAGCCAGTCGCGCGCCCGACCCATTTGCGCCGCCGCCATCAAACCGCTCACCAGGAGCAGGCCCAGCAACACTGCCCCGCTCAATGTACTCGCCATCCACTCGGGCAGGATGCTGCCAAACAACAGCCTGAAAGCCTCTGCCAATCCCCAGCCCACTAGGCCACCGTCCAGGCCCGTTTCGGCCCGCTCCAGCGAATGCCCCCAGAGCAGACTAATTAGCCCCAAGCTGGCGAAGGCCGCCAATTCCAGCGCGATCACGCGTCCCCATGCCGATTGCGCCGCTTGCCGCTTATGCATCAGGAGCCGCCAACCGGCATAAGCCAGCCCACCCACCACCAGTACGCTGCCCCAGCCCAGCCAGCGCCGCCACAACCCCACCCAGGGAGATAGCCAGGCGCCCGTGCTCAGCCCGCTAAGTGCCAGGATCGTCAGCAGCGCCAGCGCCAGCAGAACCACGCCCGCGATCTCAGCCAAATAGTCGCTAAATAAACTGCGCAACTGGTCAAGCCGCGCCGGCTTCGGCTCGCTGGCTTTGGAAGATTTAGCCATAGTCCTCAGGCGGGTCCAGCAATTGCGGCTCGGGTGCGTTCTCCTCGTTCCACGGCTCACCCAGCAATTGCAGGCTCAGGCGCTGCCGCTCCGGTTCTACCTGGATCACTCGCACCTGTACTTTCATCCCACTCTCAAGCACCAGCCGCGGGTCTAGCCGTTCGTGCAACCCCATTTGCGAAATATGGATCAGTCCCTCCAACCCATCCTCCACCCGTGCAAAGGCCCCAAAATGCACCACTTCAGTAATCTCCGCCTCGATCTCCTCGCCTGTGGGGTATTTGCTCTGCGCCGTCTGCCAGGGATTGGTCCCTGCTCGCTTCACACTCAGTGATACACGGCCGCGTTCGCTATCCATATCCAGCACGACAACCTCAAGCTCGTCCCCCGCCTTGGCCACTTCTTTGGGGTGCCCCACCCGGCCCCACGAAAGTTCTGAGATGTGTACCAGCCCCTCCACACCGCCCAGATCAATAAACAATCCGAAGGCCGTCACGTTGGTAACCTTGCCTGACATTCGTTGCCCTTTCTCCAGGGTCTCCAGTAAGTTCTGTCGCGAACCGGGTTGGCTTTCCGCAGCCCGTTCGGAGAGCACTATCCGTCCCCGCTCTGGATCGCATTCGATCACTTTTAACTCGAGTTCCTCCCCCACGTAATTCTCCAGGAAGGCATCCCCCTTGCCTCGTCCGCTCAGGTTATCCAGCAGATGGGAGCGCGGCACAAAGCCCTGGAATTCCTGGGCCCGCACCAGCAGCCCGCCCTGATTGAAGCCAATCACTTCGGCGTAGCAAACCGTTTCCTTTTCTTGCAGTTCTAGCACTCGCGTCCAGTCCACCCAATCCATCGACTGGCCTCCGCCGTCCTTGCCGCGTTTGGGTTTGCTCGGCCCGCCGCGGCCCCGTTTCGCCGGCCCTTTGTGCTCTTCGGCCATCAAGGATTGCCACCAACCATCTTGGTTGCCGCTGCTGTTAGTTTCCCAGGGGTATCGTCTTTTCTCCATCTCGTATCCTTTCACCATCGTCTCGAACATCTTTTTCCATCTCAAGCAACACGTTCGCCACCGATTCAACGGCCACTCGCTGCTTGCGGTAAAGGTCCGCTTCAGACATAGCCAGCCGTCGGGCGACATCGCGCACCTTGCGCCCCTGCAAAAATTTCAATTCCAACAAGTTGTAGAGCATCCATTCAGCGTTCAACCGCGATTCCCCTTCAGGCCGGTTGCGCTCAATCGCCTCCCTCAGGATTGCGCGCATGGCGTTCGCCGGGTTGCCATCGTGTTCGGCCATCGCTTCCTGAACCACCCGCAACCCCCGCAACGGGCTGTCAGTTAACTTCGGTCCGCCCCAATAATGGCTCAACGCGTCCTTCACCCACTTGCTCAGATCGCTATTCTTGATCTCAAAGGGATCCGCCAGCACTTCGCGCTGGTTATAGCGCGCCGCCGCCCGCTGTCGTTGGAAGCGTTCAACCCGCGGTGAAAGCGCTTGTAGCGATTGCAGCACAATCTGCTGCTGGCGACGGTCGTCCAGCGCCAGAGCCGCCCGATCAGACAATGTCGCCAGCCCGTCCTTCTGATCCTCGGTCAGCTTCCCTTTAGTCTCTCTGAACACGCCCAGCAACCCCAGCACCTCATTATCTTCTGGGGCATGCAAGAGCATCACCCAGAAGTCGCCCCACGCAAAGATTTCCTGTGGTGAGCGTCCATTTTTCGCCACCTGGGAAAGCTCTGCCTGCTTTTCTTGGTCGCCCAGTACGTCCTTATCTCCCACCTGTACAACCAGTTCAACCTCTAGATTGTCCAGCGCCGCCACGAACGCAGTCCGCGTCTGGAATCGGTCGCACACCGCAGCCAACACCGCTTCCAGAAATTGGCGCAGGTCCCCACTGGTCAACGCACGCTCTTGCAGCGATTGCAGCAATTGAAAATCGCGGTCCTCGCTATCCGCGAACAGCCAGCGCTCCCAAATTGGCGCCGCAATCGTGATTAAGTGCTCGATCAGGAGCACCGATAGCACTACCAGGATTGGCAACACCACCGTATCTCGCGTGTTCAACAGCGCCGCCGTCTGGCTCACCAACGGAATAATCGCCAAAACCGCAAACACCGCCACCGGGCCGCGCAACAGCCATTTTAATAGACGGCTGCGCACCACCCGATCCGGCCAGGCCACCCCGAAGAACGCCGTCGCGTAGGCCATCGCGATCAGCGCATAGAACACCAGCACGTTGCCTAGCGCCGCCAGCAACATGAACATCACCGGGTTGGCCGCCGCGAATTCCGATCCCAAAAACAAGAAGGGATACGAACCCACCGCCAGCGCCGCAGAGCCACCCAATAAATAAGTCATTCGACGGTGACTGGCGCTCAACACGGTGCGCTCCCGCGCCCGCCAGATCGTCTGTGCCGCCAGCACCATCACCAACGCGTAATAAAACGTAAACACCCACGAGAGCCAGGTGCGTGCCAGGTGCGCCACCGGAATTCCATCCACCACCAGGGGCCCCACCAACAGGTCGGTAGGCAGCGTAAGGATAAAAGCCCCGGAAATCCCGTAGGTCAGCCGCACCAAAAAGCGCCGCCGCCCGCGCGAGGGTCGCCCCGTGGTCTCCAGCAGCGCATCCGAAAAATGCAGATAAGCCGCCGGCAGGAAAATAGTGCCGATCCATTGGAATTGAAGCCAGAATTCCTGGCTGGTGACTTGCCCCGCCGCCCCGCTCACCGCCTCGCCCGAGAAGCTCACCATCACACAGGCCAGGATCATCACAAAGGCGCGCGACACTCGGTCGCGCAAATTGAAAGTTAGCGCTCGAATGAAAAGCGAGAGCGCGGTGATAGCAATGCCGGCTTCAAAAACTCGATTGAGGGTCTCTAGCGCATTTAGCACGCAAACAACCTTTACAACAGCTTACAAACTAAGATAAAGATTTCGCAAAGAAGATCGCAATGTCTTGGTTCGGATAATAGCGGTCGTGATAGCCGCTGAATTCGAAGGCCAGTTTCTGAGCCAGCCGGATCGCCGGATGATTTTTGGATTGCATCTCGAGCACGATACGCCGCAGCCCCTGCTGTTTGGCCCATTTCTGCGCTGCCAGCACCAATTGGCTGCCTGCTCCCTGGCGGCGTTTCGGAATATCCACCGCCAAATCGGTAACCCAGGCCGCCCCCGGTGAAATTGAGGTGTCCACGCACAGGTAACCGATCAGCGCCTCGCCTTTCTCCGCCACCAGTACCGCGGCTCGTTTCTCCCAACCCTCGGCCAACGCTTCCACCGGGCGTGGGTAGCCTACCGTCATCTTGCGCGGCAGTCGTGCCTCTCTGAATTGGGCTCCGGTGCGCTTCCCTTCGTCGTCAAGGTCCATTTGCCAAACGAATTCGGTGCTGTAACTGTGGTCAAAAGCAGCCACGCGATCAATATCGTCTGCCTTCGCCGCCCTCACGAGAAATGTCATCAGGAGCTCGCCTCCGGCATCGCAATCCGCACCGGGATCCGGCAGGGCAGCATTTCGTCGCCCGCGCTGTTGGTCACAATCAATTGCAGCACATAGTCGCCCACTGGAAGCCGCGAAGTGTCCCAATTTTCCACCAACACCCCATCGCGCACCACGTTGCGCCCCGCCTGGATGGTAAGCCACAGTTCCTCCTGCGCCCGCGCCACCTCAAATTTGTAAAATCCAAAATTGGGCGCGTCTGCTGTTCCCGTTACCTCAACCGACCCCTGTAGGGTGTCCCCGGCCTTCGGCGATGAAATAAACGCTTGGTCCACAACGCAGCCTTCCGGATCAATTCGCACTGTCGGCAAAGGGGTCGCCGTCGCAAATTCGAGACCCTCCCCACTCGCTGGCGTCAACGTGGTGTCTTTGAACAGCGGTTCCACTGCCAGGTTGAGCGTAGGCGTGGCCAGCAGGGCCTGGGCCGGAAGTGTGGGCGCTACAAAAGTCACCATGCTAAATACGAGCACTCCTGTAAGCAGCAGCAGAAACAGAACCACAGCCGACTGGTTGAGTCGCCCCTGTGCGGCCTGCTGCTCTAAACCATAAACCGCCAGTTGCGATTCTTGCCAGGCCGTCCAGAATCGGTAAATGTAGAAGATCGCAGCCAGCCCTAAAACGAAGTAAAGGACCGCTTCGTAGGTGATAAAGAAGCTTAGGACCTGTGCCATAGTGGGTCAAACAAAAATCTAGAGTTTCCGAAGCACGCCTCGCAAAAGTTTGGTCAGCTTGGGCACCAGCACCTCGCCGGCCTCAAGCACCTCGTCATGCGTGGTTTCGGTGTCTCCATCTAGGTTTGCTTTGTTGCTGATCCCCGAAACGCCCATCACCCGCGTCCCCCCATGATGCGCCACAATTGCCTCCGGCACCGTAGACATGCCTACTGCATCCACCCCAGCCCCACGCAAAAAGCGCAGGTCGGCCGGGGTTTCAAACGATGGGCCTGCCAGGCACACGTATACGCCTTCGCGCAAGCCAACCTTTTCTGCTTTGGCAACATCCCGCGCCACCGCCTGCAGCTTGCGGTCATACACCTGACTCATATCCGGGAAGCGCACTCCGAATTCATCGAGGTTCGGCCCGCGCAGCGGATTTTGCCCGGCCATCCCAATGAGATTGAGGTGGTCGGTCAGCAGCATCAGGTCCCCGGGTTCAAAATCCGGGTTCACGGCTCCAGCCGCATTGGTCACCATCAAAATTTCGATCCCCAGCCTTTGCATCACCCGCACAGGCAACCCCAACCGGGGCATGTCGTAGCCCTCATAAAAATGAGTGCGTCCCTGCATGGCCACCACGGGTTGGCCCTCCAGTTCGCCGAACACCAATTGGCCCACATGCCCCCTCACGGTGGAAACCGGCCAGCCCGGCACCTTGCCATACGGCACCAATTCTGCCTTTTCGATGGCGTCAGCCAGCGGCCCCAGGCCGGAGCCCAGGATCATCCCCACCCGCGGGCGCACCTTGGTGTGCTTGCGGACTTCGTTTGCTGCAATGTCAATGTGTTCTATGGTGAGGAAATCACCCATTCACCGGTCTCCAATAAGTTGTTCAGGGCGAAGGACTAACAATAAATTGTTCCGGGATTATATCATTGCGCCTGTTCCGGCACGGCCAAAGCCCTACGCCGATTGCAAAACACCTCGAAAGGCCTCAATCGTGTGCTTCAGCGCCGCGTCGTCTATCCAGTAATGCGTCAGCGCCCGCATTCCCCACGCGCCGCCCCAACTGATCAGCACGCCCCGCTCTTTCATTGCCGCCAGCAGTTCAACCGGACCCATCGCCGCGCCCTCCTTGAACTTAAAACGCACGATGTTCGTGTGCTGTGGGAACACCTCGAGAGCATCCATCTCCCTCAAGGCCTCGGCCAGTGCGTTCGCCCGAGCGTGATCCTCCCCCAGCCGCTGGGTCATCGTCTCCAGCGCAATCAACCCCGCTGCCGCCAACACCCCAGCCTGGCGCATACCGCCCCCCAGCATCTTGCGCGCCCGCAGCGCCTTGCGAATAAATTCATCCGACCCGCACAACACGGAGCCCACCGGCGCGCACAACCCCTTGCTCAAACAGAAGGTCACCGAATCGGCCGCCGCCACCAGCTCCTTGGCCTCCACCCCCAATGCGGTGGCTGCATTGAAGAGCCGCGCCCCATCAATGTGCAGCCCCAGCCCATGCGCCTTAGCCAGCGTCCCTACCTGCCCGATGTAATCCGCTCCCAGCGCCGACCCGTAACAGCGGTTGTGCGTGTTTTCCAGCAGGATCAGCCGCGTGATCGGATGGTGTTGGTCGTCCGCCCGAATTGCCCCTTCGATATCCTCAAGCTTAAGCGTCCCATCTGGCTGATTGCGCAGCGTATGCGCTTGGATGCCGCCCAGCGCCGCCATGCCGCCCGTCTCGTTCAGGAAAGGGTGCGCCAAATCCCCCACGATCACCTCGTCCCCCCGCTGGCAGTGCACCAGCAGCGCAATCAGATTGCCCATCGTCCCCGAAGGCACAAACAGCGCCGCTTCCTTGCCCATCCGTTCGGCGGCTAACTTTTCCAGCGCGTTGATCGTCGGGTCCTCGCCATATACGTCATCCCCCACTTCAGCTTTAGCCATCGCCGCCCGCATCTCCGGCGTCGGTTGCGTTACCGTATCAGACCGCAGGTCAATAGTATCCATTCCTTTTTCCTCACTCAACGATCAAACTCCCCTGCAACCCATTCAAAACTTCCTGCAATTCCTCCGGCAGGGGCGCTTCAAAATGCCGCATCACCCGTTCGCCCGGCAGCTTAATCCCCAACTTCGCCGCGTGCAGGAAATGCCGCGCAAGCCCCAGCGTCGGTTTGCGCCGCCCATACACGGTGTCCCCCGCCACCGGGCAGCCGATAAACGCCAAGTGCACCCGGATTTGATGCGTACGCCCCGTGCGCGGTTCAACCTCCAGCAGGCTGTGCTTGGGAAAGGTCTCCAGCATCCGATATTCGCTCACTGCCGCCCGCCCCTTGGCATCCGGCAAAGCGGCCATCTTCTTACGCTCCTGGGGATCCCGCCCGATCGCCGCCTCCACCCGCCCGGTCTGCGTGGGCGGCCGCCCATCCACCAGCGCCAAATATTGCTTCTCCACTTCGCGCGCCTCAAATTGCGCCTGCAGAAAGCGCTGCGCCCGCTCATTCTTAGCCAGCACAATCAATCCTGAGGTGTCCTTGTCCAGACGATGCACCAGCCCCGGCCGCAGTTCCCCACCCACCCCCTCAATATCCGGCGCATGGCCCAGTACGGCATTCACCAGCGTCCCAGTCGCGTGCCCCACCGCAGGGTGCACCACCATCCCGGCCGCTTTGTTGACCACGATCACATCTTCGTTTTCAAATACGATATCCAGCGGAATGTCCTCAGCCAACAGCCCCACTTCCTCCGCCACAGGCACCAGCACTTCGATCTCCTCGCCTCCCACCAAACCAAAACCCGGCTTGATTACCGTGTCCCCGTCCACCTGCACCATGCCGGCCTTGATCAATCCCTGCAATCGCGCCCGGGAATGTCCCTCCAGTTGCTCCGCTAAGAATTTATCCAGCCGCTCACGCTTGCCTACCGGCGCCTCCAGGAGGTGCACCTGCTCGCCGTCCGTCACTGCCATCTGGTCAGACAGTTGCGGCATCCTGTTCCGAGCCCACCTCGGATGCTTCATCTTCCTCATCGTGGCCAAACCATGTGAACAGCAGCAGCAGCCCCACCCCCACCGTGATGCTGGCATCCGCAACATTAAATACCGGGAAGTTCCCGACCGAAATAAAGTCCGTCACGTAGCCCAGCGTCAGCCGGTCCAGCAGATTGCCCAGCGCCCCACCCAATTGCAGCCCCATCGCCACACGCAGCAGCCATTGGCCGGAATCAATCCGCGGGAAGTAATAAATGATCAACGCCGCCACCACGATGGCCAGCAGCGCAAAAAAGTTGCCGCCGCCGCTACCCTTGAACAATCCAAAGGCCGCCCCATCGTTACCCCAGTGCACCAATCTCGCATAAGGGGCGAGCCAAGGCCACGGCGTCAGTGTCTCCCCGAAGGCCAGGTTGTCGCGCACCCAAAACTGGCTCCACTCGTCCAGCCAAATCGAAAGCCCCGCCACCGCAAACAGGGTCAGATAGCCGCCTAGATGGCGCTTTGGCGCATTCGTTTCACGGAGTTCAGTTTCGGGATTGTCCATCACACCTCAATGACTGGTTTACGGGCGACAATTCTACCTGCTGTCCCTCCGCCTACGCCGCCTTGCGCCCGACCACATCCAGTTGGTGGGCGATATACACCAGCTCGCCCTCCGCAATCTGCCGCCGCCGTGCCGTCAACCAGTCCGCCAGCTTAGCCGAATCCACATCCGCGTGCCCCTGTAGCGATGTCTCGAAAAAATGCAGGATGTGATAAAGAAAATAGGCCTCGTTCTCCATATAGCCCCCACTCTGAGGAACCACCACCCAATCTGAGGCCCCCGCCGCCAGCACTTTAGCGCCCAACTCTGGCAAGCGCTTTAACAGGTGCCGTCCCGTGCGGCTGTCTCCGGATGGCCGTCCCCCGCTTTGCCTCGCATCCATCGTCTGATGGAACGCGGCCATCAACTGTTCCTCGAATTCGGCATCTTCCACCGGCTCAAAAATCGTCAGCCCGTCATAATTCACCGGGAAATAGAAAAGCCCGCCGGCGCGCAACGCCCCCAGAAAAGCGGGCAGCGCCCGCTCCAAATCCAGCAAATCCAGCAGCGCGTGCGCCACCACCAGATCCCAATTGCCTTCAGTTTCGCTCAAAAATTCATAGGCATCTGCCGCCACAAAATGGAACTCCCCCTCCCCAGCGCTCGCCAGCCGCTCGCGTGCCACATCCAGCGAGATCGTATCCGGCTCGACCAGCGTATACTCCGCGCCATCCAGCAGTCCCGCCTCAGCGAAGCGCAGCGCCATTGAGCCAATCCCCGCCCCCAACTCGAGTACCCGCACCGGCCCCTGCAGGCTCTCTATCGCCGCAACCAGGCCCGCCCAGACATGCCCATTCTGCGCCCGCTGCTCCACGCTTTGCTTGGCAGCTAGGTAACGCTGGAAATCGTATTGTTTGGGTATCTCCATTACGCGTTCACCCGCTTCCGGGCCACTACCTCGCCGGCCCGATCCTCTCGTGGGATAGCGCTGAGCCGCTCTCGGATCTCGTCCGCCTCCAGCCAATGGTCAGAGGCAAACACGGGCCGTTCCCCTTGGATCAAATTGAATTCGTAATCCTCCAACGCCAGCAACCGATCCACGCAGCCCAATGCGGTCTCCACCGCCGCGGGAACGTACTCGAAGGAAATATTGCGGATTGGCTGCGAAAGCCCCTTCAACGCCTCAAGTTCAAAGCCCTCCACATCCAGCTTGCAAAATCCCGGCACGCCATAGGCTTCGATCAACGCATCCAGCGTGGTCACCTCCACGGCTTCCTCATCCTCCCATTGCACGCCGGCAAAGCCACGCGTCGCCCCCACTCGCGCCGCCCAATCCCGACTCAATGTGCTCACCGTGGGTGTCTTGCGGCTGCGTAGCAGCGTGGCTCTGCCTGCCCTGGCCCCCACCGCCTTGTGCAGGATCGTGATCGTGGGCCGCCGCCCGTACAATCCTTTCAGCACCCCCACCATGCGCGCCTGCGGTTCCACCGCGATCACTGCTGCGCCAGTGTTTGCCATCGCCCGCGTCCGGTTCCCCACGTGCGCCCCAATATCAAAACAGATCTCACCCGGCAGCAGCAGCCGGCAATAGAACTTGCGCCAAGACTCTCCCCGCCCGGGAATCGCGTAATACATCAGCAGCGACCGCGCCACGCCCCAGCGCTCCGCCCATATGGGATTCAATACAACACCATCATTGTGCAGCGGCAACCACAGGCAACGGCTGGGTGTGCTTTCGGTTCACCTCAGGCAAAGACTATCACCGTCAAAGCTAGCTGACAATTTGCACGTTCAACCAAATAGCGAAACCCGGCCATGCGAGGGGGTCCGGGGGAAATGTATCTCCCCCGGCGGG
>QWJF01000008.1 GCA_009391835.1 Chloroflexota bacterium
GCAATGGAGGTGGCATTACAACCAGATTAGACCCCACAGTGCACTAGGCTACAAAGCCCCTACACCGGTGACATTCCTCCCGGCAGCTTCACATCCCCAGCTTGTTAGAGTAACATAAGCACTGGTACAACTATTGGGGGCAGGTCAATTGTCCGTTACGTCCTGAATACGGCTGAGATTGGCGCGCGCTACCCATTGACGTTCCTCCTTGGGTAGATAGGCATTGTGGATATCCAGCGGGGTGAGCACCCACAAGCATCCCCCGGCGGGTTTATAGAAAAACAAAAGGCTATTGGCGTCTTCGGCCTTAAACTGCAGCCCACGATAATTCGTCTCCAAAATTTCCTGATCCTCAAGCGCGCGAATGTTTGCTGTGCGTCGGGTTTCAAAGATCCAGAAATCCGCAACATTACCCGAACGGCTTTGAGGATAAAGGGTGTTGACAGCCGCTGAACTGGCGGACGGGTTGGGCATCCATGTGGAGACAGGCTCAAAAATAAAAATCGCCGTGCTGGGCTGTATGGTTGGGGCGCGCCAATTAAGTTGCGTGTAATACGCCTGCTGGATGGCCCAATCTGCGCGGAATTCATCGGCGGCCCGCACGTGCCCGGCAACAATAAGGCCAAGCAGAATGCTCAAGAAGAGCGCGCGCGGCATAAAATCGCGAAATAGCAGCCAAAACAGCCCCATCCAGAACAGAGCAGCCCCAAACATGGCGGGCAGCGCGAAGCGCTCGTTGTAGCCCGGACCCAGGTTGGTTTCGCCAATCAGCCAAATGGGAAGCAGTCCGACAAAGACAGATACTAGGCCTAGAGCAAGGCTGCTGAGCGCCATTCGCCGATCCGGACTGTGCGCTAACTGATCTTTAAGCAGTTTGGGAGCCGCGGCATAAACACCGGCTGCAGTAAGAGCGCCCATCGCCCATGATAGCCTTACCACGGGGCCGCTTGAATTGCCAGATAGACTCTGAACCAGCTGCGGCCACACGCCCAAAAGCAGGCGGCTTAAGTTGTCAACAACGAGTTTGAAAAAGTGGGGGATGGCCAAAATCGGGTTTTCAAGAATCGCATAGACCAGGCTGGGGGGATGCGGCTCAACAGGGAATTCAAGCAAGACTAAACGCCAAAGCGCCCATGCCACCCACAACGAAGCACAGGGAGCCCATTTCGTAGCTACGCGCTTAAGGGTCGGTTGCCAGGGAGCGCCGTCCTGCGAAATAATCATGTACAGGTAGAGCGGGCGGATCAATTCCAAGCCGGCAAAATATTCGAGGGTGAGTAAATGCCCCAGGGCGGTAGCCAGCGAAAGAAGCGTCAGGGCCACGGCCCGTTACGGGCGACGATTGGCCCAGCCCATCGCGCCCAGTGACACGAAAAACAGCCCATAAGCAATCCAATGCTGGCTAAGCGCCACTGAGATAGGCTGCAAAAAATTAGCCGGATAAATAGCAAACAGCATCACTACCCAGCCGAGTTCCTTTGAGCGTCGCGGCCAGAGTGCGTGCAAAGCCCACCACGAAGCCAGGAGTGCGCCCCAGCGAATCAGGAGGCCGGCAATCTGCCACAAAAGCGGTGAACTGCCTAAAATCGCATGGCTGAGGGTCGCCGTCCAGTAAGAATACGGGCGATCGTAGGAATAATGGACGGAAAGGAAATCCGCTCGCTCGGCGTAGCCATAAAAAATGACGAACCAGTCGTCCCAATAGAATCCTAAGACGGGAAGCAAAGCTGCAAAAGCCGCAATGCATAGGAGCAAAAGAATGATTGGAAAGACCAATCGGTATTTTGTTGTGGCTTCATCCACCTTCTTCACCTTTAATCAGCCCTTTTTTAGACAACCCATCAAAATCCATCCGCCAATCTTAACGCCTAACGCCAGGGCTTAGTGTTATCTAGCCCCAAATTTCATTTGTGTGCTTTCAGAGCAGGAAAGCTGTCTGCGACGTCGTACAGAATTCGTTAAGGTTAATAACCGGCTGCGTATCTGGCGAACAATAATACCCGCATATGGGGGCGACCAAATTGATTAGCCCTACAGATGCAAGGAGCTATAAATGACCGAAGAAAAATAATCTATCGTGGGAACAGAAAATTTCTTTAAGGTTTCGAACCTTAAAGATTGCCGTATTTTTAGGAAAGCGTAGGGCTGGAGTATTGTGAGACTCAGCTACCCACATTAGAATCGGCACCCTAGAGCCAGGGTTTGCTCTTCAGTAGTTTCTTTTTTACATCTAAATTCGAATACGTGTCAAAGCTTAAGGGGATGCCGCTCGTTTCATGGCTGAACGGTTCTGCGTTAGGCAGCGGCACAACAATTTTTGCGAGAGGAGGAGAGCCTCAGCATGATGGCGAATAAGGCTTGGCAAGCCGCATTAGGCCAGCTTCAAATTGAAACACCGCGCTCCTCTTTCGACGCGTGGGTCAAAGATGCCGAATTCGTCGCGTACGAAGACGGCTCTTTCGTTATTGGCGTCAACAATGCGTATGCGCGCGATTGGCTTGACGATAGGCTCAAAAGCAAAGTAACCCGCCTGCTCACCAGCATGATGAAGCGCACCGTAGAAGTGCAATTCATCGTATGGCAGGAAGAGGCCCCCAAAGAAGCTTTGCTAACCAAAAGCGAAGAGGTTTCCGAGGAAACAACCCCTCCAATTGCGGAAAATCGCACACTCAATCCAAACTATTCCTTCGACAATTTCGTTGTAGGCACAAGCAATCGGCTCGCTCAGGCAGCCTGTTTGGCCGTTGCCGAACGACCCGGCGAGGCCTACAACCCATTGTTTCTGTATGGTCGGGTGGGCTTAGGCAAAACGCATTTGATGCAGGCAATCGGAAACCGAGCCCACCAGGATGGGTACCGGGTGCTGTTTGTATCTTCTGAAGAGTTCACCAATGATCTGGTCCAAGCGATTCGAGGCCAGGGCACCCAGCCATTCCGAGACAAGTACCGGCAGGTGGACGTGCTGCTCATTGACGATATCCAGTTTATCCTCGGTAAGGAAGCTACCCAGGAAGAATTCTTCCACACGTTCAACACGCTCCATCGCCAGGGAAAGCAAATTGTCATGTCTTGCGATCGCGCACCGAAGTCGCTAAGTTCGCTCGAAGATCGGCTGCGTTCTCGCTTTAGCTGGGGGCTCACGGCCGACTTGCAAGCCCCCGATCGTGCCATGCGGCTGGCAATTCTGCGCAGCAAGGCCGCCGGCCTCGGGCGCAAAGTGAGCGATGAGGTACTAGACGCCGTGGCCGAGCGGATGCAATCCAATGTGCGCGAACTGGAAGGGGCGCTTACTCGCACGCTGGCCTATGCTGATCTACGCGGCAACCCGCTGGATGCAAATTTGGTGGAGGAAGCACTTGCCGATTTGATCCCTGATCCGCGCGACCTGGAACCCGACAAGATTCTCAAAACCGTGGCGGAAAGCTTTGGAATCTCACTCGAACGGATGTTGGCGCGGGATCGTTCTCGCCAGGTTGCGCTGCCCCGCCAGGTTGCCATGTATTTGCTGCGGGAGGACGGACGTTTTTCGCTGCCCCAGATCGGCCGGATGTTGGGCGGGCGCGACCACACAACCGTGATGTATGGCTGCGAAAAAATTACAGGCTTAATGGAAGACGACGAACGTTTGCGCAATCAAATTCTTGATCTGCGCGAGCAACTCTATGGGCAGCCTGTGCCCATCTATTCCCGCTAATTAATTAGGAAGATAAGTATTGGGGTCTAGGCCGGCTTGAATGAGCATCGCCTTGATGTCATCCATCTGAGGCAGGTTTCGGCCCGTACCAAATCTCTGGACCTTGGCTGCTCCGGTGGCGTTGGCCAATTGGGCCACCCGATCCAAAGGCATTTCACGCTGTAATCCGTAGAGCACCGCGCCGGTTACCGCGTCACCGGCCCCGGCGGCATCTAGCACAGCAACCGCAAGCCCCTCAACCGAAAAACGTTCGCTGGCTCGGGCAATCACAAGCCCTTTGGCCCCGCGTTTTAGCACGACGATATCCGGCCCCAATTTGAGCAGCGCGGCGAGTTGGCTTTCATCGTCTTTACGCTGAGTTATTTGTGAGGCCTCATCCCGATTGACCAGCAGCACGTTGGCGCGCCCAATGGCTTCATGCACCCACGCGCTGTCCACATCCGGATTGCCGGGGCCCGGATCAAAGAACACGGGAACATCAGCTACTCGAGCTATCTCAAAGCCGCGCAGAATAATTTGGGAAACGCCTTCGTGCTCAGCCCAGCCATCCGCGTAAAGGGCTTCGGAATTGCGGATGCTTTGCTCCCATTCAGGCTGAAATTCTTTAATCTGCAAGCTGCCCGGGTGGCCCAGATAAGCAGGCTCGCCAATCGCATCCAGTAGCACGGTGGCCACAGGGGTTTGGGCGTCTGGTGAAATAGTGACGTTCCCAAGTCCAACGCCCTCCTGCTCCAAACCCTGGCGAACCAGATCCCCAAAAACATCGTCGCCCACTTCCCCAATGCTGCCCACTTCCAGGCCGAAGCGGCGCGCCATGATGGCTACGTTTCCCGCACCCCCAGGCCCGAGGCCAAGATGGGAAAGGCGGCTAATATCCCCGGCGCGGATGGGAAAATTAGGCACGCGCATGGAGATGTCGGCGATTAAATCGCACAGTGTATGGATCACGTGGGGCGCGCCTTTCTGCTGGCGTAGGCGTCCACAAAATCGTCTACGCGTAGCTTTGGTGGGGAAAGTTTGAGGGCTTGCGACAGACGCATCAATTGGGGGGCAATGACCGCTGCCTGGTCCAATATTTCGTTTTCCGCCAGCACCTGCTCTGTGGGGCCATCGGCCAGAATGCGCCCTTCGGCCATCACTACAACTCGTTCTGCAGTCCGGGCGCAGAAATCCAGATCGTGGCTCACCAACAGGATTGTGCGGTGTTGGGCGGCCAGCTCCTGCAATATTGAGGCGACCCGCTCCCGCTGACGAGCATCCTGGCCGATGGTCGGTTCATCGAGCACCAATATGGGCGCTTCCATCGCCAGCGTCGCGGCCAGCGCGATCAATTTGCGATCTGTGTATTGCAAATCATAAGGATGACTCTCGGCCTTATCGAGTAAGCCGACGCGATCAAGAGCACGATTCACACGCTGCTCAATCTCTGGTTCCGAAAGGCTTAGATTGCGAGGGCCAAACGCAACCTCGTCCCAAACCCGGCGAGCGAATAGCTGGTCGTCGGGGTTTTGAAATAAAAAGCTGACCCGCCGCGCCATCTGGGCTGTGCTGTGCTCGGCAACATCCCATTCGCCGACGTCCACTCGGCCATTCGTCGGCCGCAGCAAAGCGTTCATTTGCTTAACCAGTGTCGTTTTGCCAGCCCCATTCTCGCCAATCAACGCAAGCGTTTCTCCCTTGGAGATCGACAAGCTCACATTGTCCAGAGCAAGTTGGCCCGAGGGGTAACGAAAGGATACGGAGCGGATATCAATGTTCATGAGAAAAAGGCTTCGGCCTGCGCCAGTGTGACGGGCAGCGCGGCATGGTCTTTCAGCATTCCCGCGCGCTGTGCCGCGGCGGCAACATCTGTAAATTGCGTGCGCCCCACCCCAACTTCGCCCATCGTCTCCATCGCAAAAATTGTATCTGGGTCGCCATCTGCAATCACACGCCCTTGATCCAGCAGAATCGCCCGGTCGGCAAACTCAGCCAGCCATTCCAGTTTGTGTCCCGCCAGAATAATAGTTGTTCCCGCCTCCGATAGTGCGGCGATTGCGCGAAAAACTTCGCGCGTGCCGCGCGGGTCGAGTTGCGATGTGGGCTCGTCGAGCACCAAAACCTGAGGGCGCATCGCGAACATGGAAGCCAGCGCCACGCGCTGCTGCTGCCCACCGGAAAGCTCAAAAGGCGAACGTTCAGCCACATCCACCAAATCAACCACTTCCAATGCCAACTGAATCCTGGTTTGCATCTCGCCCCGCTCCACCCCCAAGTTTTCCAGGCCAAAGGCAATCTCCTCGCGCACGGTAAAGCGGGCGCCGCTAATCTGGTTGAAGGGGTTTTGAAAGACGATGCCCACTTCGGCCGCCAGCGAACCGAATTCCGCCTCCGCCAGAGGCTTGCCAGCCAACTCCACGCTGCCGTGGGCTTCGCCCCGAAAAAAATGGGGAATGAATCCGCTGGCCGCAAAGCAAAATGTTGATTTGCCCGCGCCATTTGCCCCCACCACCGCACAAAATTGGCCGCGCGGAATCTGCAAGCTTAACGAGGAGAGAGAGTCCGCTGCAGCCGTGGGGTATCGATAGGAAAAATCTCGAAATTCAATCACTGTGGCCAAAACCCAGTAAGGCGCAGATAAACAAGAACCACCCCAAAGAATAAAATCGCAGCCCGTAAGATTGACTGCGCGCGGCTATCTTCCAGGGAAATCCAACTTGTCTTGATGGTTTTATAACTAAAAGCGCGCGCTTCCAGGGCCATCGCGCGCTCTTCCACCTCAACAATACTGCCCAAAACGAGGGGGGCGATCAAGGGAACAAGGAGTGCCAGGCGGCGCAGCAGTCCAACTTCGGTTTCCAGTCCGCGGGATTTCTGGGCATCCAAAATCGTGCGGGCCCTCTCTTGAAAACGTGGAAAGATTTGAAGCGCAGTCAGCACAATGTAGGAAAGAGACTCGGGCAAACCGCGCTGCCGCAAAGCCAGCATCAATTTATCGGGGCGGGTACTGAGCATCAGCAAAAGCGTGCCCCCAAGCGCCAGCAACAGGCGAGCCGCGAAGGTTAAGCCAGAACCCAGACCCTCCAGCGTCATCGTAAAGGGACCGAGACTAAAGAGCGCGGTTTGCCCTGGCGAGAAAAAACCCTGAATAAGCGCCAGCGAGATGGCAAAAGGCAAAACCAGCCAGAAAGCGGAGCGCAGCAACGGAAGAAGCAAACCACCCGAAGCCGCCAGCGGAACCAGGATCAAGACAAAGGTTGCGATCAAGGCAACCGCGTTGGGCAGCGCAAATGCTGCCACCAGAAAAACCAACGTGAAAGTTAGTTTGGTAAGGGGATTAAGCTGATGAAGCGCGCTGGGGTGATCTATGTAAATGGATTGAGCCTGCATAAATGCCTTTGGGTAAGTTAACAAATGGCCCGCAACTGCGGGCCATTTGTATACGTTGAACTTGCTTTGATTACTCCGCGGCGAATCGCGCTTTCAACCTTTCAGGAAGGCCAAGCATGACTGCCCAAACAATCAGGAATGTGGCGATCTTATCAAAAGGCTCAGAGACACCACCTTGGGCCAAATTTGCGCCTAAAGCATCCAGGCCGGCGGCGCGGAAGACTGCCACCACGGCGTCCGTCCCGGACCCGGTCACCCCGCCAAACACATAGGCGGCGATAGGAGCGGAGAGAACGGCGGCTACCACTCCGGTGATTAATCCGGCGACAACCACCATTCCTACGCTTTTCATCAAACCTGCGCGGCCAAAAACACCAGCCAGGGCGCCGATTATTGCAGCCACACCTGCCCAGGCCATTGCCTGTGGGAATAGTCCAGAAAAGGTCCAGACAACATTGGCGAGAAAGCCCGTCGCTGCGCCTGCCCAGGGCCCGATCAGCACACCAACCAGCACGGTGCCAATGGAATCCAGGTAAAGCGGCAATTTCAGGTTCAATACAAGTTGCCCAACGGCGATATTAATCGCAATCGCAACCGGGATCAAAACCAGCGTAAAAGTGCTAAATTCTTTTTTCAAACTGTTCATATCGAGCTCCTCGTGAGTGACTACAATTGATTATACGCTTATTGATTGCGGTGTCCACTTGCGTGTCCAAAGTATATTGCGAATAATGGCATCCATGAGCGAAGCACCCGAAGTGCGCATTTATACCGACGGTTCCTGCGATGTGAATCCGGGGCCGGGCGGCTGGGCCGCTTTACTGCGAGCTAAGGGGCGCGAAAAAGAGATCAGCGGCGGCGAGCCCGATACCACCAACAACCGCATGGAGCTAACCGCCGCCCTGAAGGCACTTGAGGCACTCAAAGAATCCAGCCGGGTGATGCTTTACACAGACTCGGAATACCTAAAGCGCGGCATCAACGAGTGGATGCCCAACTGGCGAGAAAGGGGCTGGAAGCGAAAAGGTGGAAAATTAGCCAACGCCGATTTGTGGCAGGCGCTGGATCAAGCCATTCAACAACATGAGATCGAATGGCATTGGGTGCGGGGCCATTCGGGCCACCGGGAAAACCAGCGCGTGGACCGGCTGGCCAAACAGGCGATGCTCAAGATTAAGTAGCGCGGATCAGTTGCTCGTAAGAATCGCTTCACGCAGCAAGCGGGTCATTACGAGCGAAAGGCTTTCGCCCACTTGCTTTGCATCCGGAGCCTGCAAATCGAACCCGATTGCAGTTTGGAAGGGGATAAAGTCAGTAGAAATCCAGATGGGCATGTCGGGGTCTGTGGATTGCTCCACAAGATTGATCTTTCCCCAATCAGTCGCGCGTTCAAGCACAATGCGTAAATCCGGATCAATGTTGGCTGAGATTTGCATGCCGGCGCCCGTCCCCTGGGTTTCCGCCAGTTGGAACAGGAAAGCAGGACGGGGTTGCAAACTCATCCCGGGTGCCGAGAGGTGGCTGAAGTTGTCGCGGCTGGAGAGCCAATCAGTCATTACGTTGTAGCTGAATTCACCGCCCCCCAGAAGCACAACCAGAATCGGGCGCTTGAGGTCCATGACTACCTTGCTAAACATGCGCCCAAATTCGATAGGCAAAGGTGCCATGCAGGCTTGAGGGCTGCGATTCTCTGGAAGCGCAACGTCCCCGTCCGCCCGCCATAGTCCATCGCAACTTAGCGCAAAGACGATAATTTCATCACCAATACGTCCATCTGTGCCTTTGTGGTAGGCAATCATGTTGGTGATCTCAATCGGCACGGGTTCTTTAAGGGCCAACTGCATAGTCAGCCGGATCTCCGTCATCAAAACTGCAGGGGCAAGGCTCGTCCCTACCGATGCGTTTGGGGCGCGTCGAAATGCGGCTGGATTGATGTTGGCAGCCAGCAGCAGCTTTTCGGCGGTTGCCTGGTTGATGCGGAAAACCGGCGCAGAGACGGTCGCTCCCTCTTCAAGCCCTGCCGGGGACAATCGGTCGTCCCGAAGCTGGGCACCCGGTTGGGCAACCCACAGCAAGCCCGCCGCCCCGCGGCTGATAATGGCTTGCGCCATCTCGGGCGGTGCATTGCCTTCTTCCAGCAATACGATTTGCCCCTCAAAGGATTTGGCCCCCAAACGGGCGATGGCGTTGGGATCCAAATCCGGCCATACACGTAGTAACGCCAGATTTCCTTCGACGACCCCGGCGCTCCCATAGGAATTCATCACGTACGCAAAATCCTGACCATAGGTGAAGGACTGTGGGGGAGTCACTGTCCCCTCCGCGATAAAGAGTTCAGGCGTGACGGCGGGTTCGAAAAGCCATTCTGAGCGCAACAGGTAAAAATCCGACCAACGCACCCCACCCTTGAAACCGTATTCTTTTAACTGCTGCGCGACGTAGCTTGCATAGGGCGCCGGCCTGCCCGGGACGGGTTCAAGGCCTTCCAGGCTGGCCAGGATTTCGGCATCTATGGCCATCTCATCGGCTGAGAAACTCTGCGCCAGATCCTGAAACCAGCGAACGGGTTGCGTACTTCGGAAGATCAAACCCATCACCAGAAAAACGGCGGCAAGGATCAATAGCATGCGTTTGCTGACAATGAAACTGGTTTTTATGCCGCGCTTTTCAAAGAGGCTGCGCAAGCCCTCGCCCAAAGCGTTAAAGCCCAGCACCGCCACGAAAACCACCTCGGCAGGAAAGAAAACGATGTGGGGATTGGAACGCAGCCAGCGAAAACCGCTGGCAATCATCGCCCCCCACTCCGGTTGCGAAGGAATGGCAACCACACTGGCC
Source organism: Chloroflexota bacterium (assembly GCA_009391835.1). Classification (GTDB taxonomy): domain Bacteria; phylum Chloroflexota; class Anaerolineae; order Anaerolineales; family UBA11579; genus QWJF01. Next base: position 9,899 of record QWJF01000008.1, read on the forward strand.
GCCCCAATATCGGAGAAATCCAGGCTGCTGCCGCCCCCGATGAACACCCCGAGCAAAGCCAGCTCGCCGAGCAGCATGAGCACCGCGCCCACTTCCAGGAAGGAAATAACGAAAAGCTGGGGCAGGATGTTCGGGATCACATGGCGGATGGCAATCTCAATCTCGCGCAGACCAATCGACCTGGCGGATTCCATGTAGGGCATTTTGCGCGCTACGAGGACCTCACCGCGGATGTATTGCGCCACCTCCGTCCAACCGAGAAAGGTCAGGGCCAGGAAAAACGTGATCATGCCGCCGGCAATGCCAATCGCAAAAATCAAAATCATACCGCTGATCAACATCGGCAGTGAGGTCAGTACACCCATCAAACCGTTTACAAGGCGATCAAAAAGCCCCCCCTCAAACCATCCGGCTGCCAACCCAATAAACAATCCCAGGACCACACGGGCAATCGCAATCAGCACCCCGGCGATCAGTGTATTTCGAGCGCCATGCAAAATCAGGCTCAGAATATCCATACCGACCTGGTCTGTGCCGAAGGGGAAATCAGCGTTGGGTTGCACGGGCACACGGATATAGACTTGTTCTTCAAAATCGTAGTGGGGATATTCGATGCGATCCACAATATACGGGTTGTAAGGAGCGATCAAAGGCCCAAAAAGGACAACCAGGATGATGAGGCCTACGACAAAGACCCCCAACATCAATGAAAAGTTGGAAAGTGCGTCCCGGAGCGCTCGATAGCGATCCCGGCCGGTTGCATGCGCCAGTTCGGTCATGGTACTTCCCGCAATCTGGGGTCTACCAGGCGATAGAGCACATCCAGGAGGAGATTCCCCAAAAGCAGGGTGAGGCCAAAAACCAGCGCCAGCGGAACCACCATACTGATCTGGCCGGATTGGATGCCTTGCAGCATGCGCAGGCCCAAACCATGCCAGGCAAACATGTACTCGACCACGGGGAGAATACCGAGGGAGAAACGCCATGAAACGCCGACTGCGGTCAAAATGGGGACGGCCACATTGCGCAGGGCGTGGACATTCACCACGTAACGGCGGCCGAGCCCCTTGGAATAGGCAGTGCGGATGTAATCTTCCTGCATCGTGCGCTGCAACACGATATAGGTCGTGCGCATCAGGTAAGCAATGGGGCGCGCCGCCAACACAAGAACTGGCAAAACCAGGTGCTGATAATCCCAACCAAAACCAGCAACACTTAATAAGCGGCGATCATATTCCCGAAAGTAGAAGATGATGAACTGCTGCAAGAGCATGGCCGCAAAGAAAGAGGGCACTGAAATGCCCACGATTGTGGTGGCCAGCACCGTAAAAGGGATCGCCCGGAAACGAGTGAGGGCGACAAAGATGCCCAGCAAAATGCCAACCAGCCCGGAAATGATCGCAGCCAGCAACAAAAGGCCCATGCTGGCAAAGAAGGATTGGCGCAGCATATCCCTGACCTGCAATTCGCCAAAATTCGTTTCATACGTGCCCAAATCTCCCCGCAAAGCCTTGCCTGCAAAGGCACGTGATTGAGTCAGTGCCTCCGAGGCAACCTCCCAGGCACTCGGGAAGTTTTCGGGATCGCCCCCGCGTTGGTTCATCAACATCCCCCAATGCACTGCAAAATTTATGGTGAGAAGTACGATGACAATGAGAAAGAGGCGTTGGGATACAAAACGGAGCATCGGGTCAGTAATTTCGTGTTGTGAAGATGAAATGAAATGCAGCTTTATTGAGTACCCATGAGGACACGAGAGGGTTCACAACTGGCAATGAAGTTGAATAAAAAATAGTACCCGCCTTTAGAGGCGACGACGGGATTCGAACCCGTGATGAGGGTTTTGCAGACCCTTGCCTTACCACTTGGCCACGTCGCCAAACGAATTGGCTGATAGCGCTTGTCGCCAAAGGCGATTCGCTACCAGCCATTTCATCTGAGCGGGCGAGGAGACTCGAACTCCTGACCTTCTCCTTGGCAAGGAGGTGTTCTACCAACTGAACTACGCCCGCATGCAGCGTTTATTATATCGCGGCGTGTTGCAGCCAAAAACCATCCGGTTGCAGCGAGAGCCGCCTCCAGTGCCGAGAGCCAGAATCGAACTGGCGACACCGCGATTTTCAGTCGCGTGCTCTACCAACTGAGCTATCTCGGCTTTCCTTGACGAGAGGAAGCGACATTTTACTGGTGGCGAAATGGCTTGTCAAGCAGAGGGTCCGGATAGCCATCCCTGGCGCTCCCCCACACGCCTGGCAGGAACGCCAACCCAAACTTCCCCATCGCCCGTGGATTCGAGCAGGACGGCGTTAGCACCGACAATGGTCCCGTGCCCAATGCGCAAAGTGCCTGTCTCACACAACACCTTGCAACCAGGCGACAAAATCACATCATTGCCTATCTCAATAGCTTCAAATGCAGATTCCTGAATGGACCGGTAGATATCGGCGCGCCCCAGCGTGACCCCCGGATAGATCTTCACGCGGTCGCCGAGGCGCGCATTGGGATGGATCACGAGGCCGAATGCGCCATGCTCCAGGGTGACATCCCGGCCAATGACCACGGCGCGCGGCACTTCGGCGCCCAGCAATTTCAGGAGAAGGTAAGCCAACCTACCGAATAGTTTGTTTTCGCGGGCGTATAGGAGCCGGGTGTAAATGTCTCGTGGAGGGGCCACGCTAGAGGGCTTTGGTCATGTAGAGATCGCCCATCTGGTAACCGCGGCCAGCGTAATAGCGGCGGGTGCCAACGGCAGCGATGACCGCCATTTTCTGGAATCCAGCGGCGCGGGCGATTTCCTCGGCGCGTTCCAACAGGCGTGTGCCGAGCCCGTTATGTTGGGCGGCGCCTTGTTGATCCTCACCCACTTCCAGCGATTGTCCATATACATGGACTTCGCGAACGAGGGCCGCGCCCTCCAAATCAGTGAGCGCAGTGGCCGGGCCATGCGTGCCAGGGAGCGATAAGCGTAAGAAGCCAGCCAACTTGTCGCCGGGGGTGACAAAGGAGAGGAAATGCTCCTCCGCGCCGCCCGCCGGATAGGCGAGATCGTCGAGGCTGAGCTCGTCGAGAGTAACCTCGCGACCGCGCACTTCGCGACAGCGCACGCAGCGGCACTCCTCGCCGCGCTCCTTGAGGCGTTTGTGCACGTCCATGCGCAGGCTGGTGCGCTTGTTGCCCTCAACCACGTTGGTTGAAGGAATATCGCGAATCACACGATTGACGCGGCAATATTCGGGAATGCTGGTCTTGATATCAGTGATCAGTTCAATCAAGTCTTCCGTGGTGTAGGGATGGTATTCGCCGCGCTGCCAGTATTCGTATAGCTCAGCGTTTTCGAGCAATTGGGTGGGATAAATCTTAATTTCGTCGGGGCAATAACTATCCCAGAACTGGACAAAGTCGGTCCGGTCGGATTCGGGGGTGGCGCCCAAGAGGTTGGGCATCCAGTGCAGCACAATTTTGAAGCCCCCAGCACGCAGCAGATCAACAGCCGCGCGCGTGGCGGCGGCACTATGGCCGCGCTTGTTGAGGTCGAGGATGCGATCGTCAAAGGATTGGGCGCCCATCTGAACTTTGGTGACGCCCAAGTGGCGCAGCCAAGCCAACTCGTCAGGGTCCACATGATCGGGTCGGGTTTCGATGACGAGACCCACGTTGCGGTGCAAGGTGGTCTCGTTGAAATCCTGGGCTTCAGCAAGCGATTCATGTTCGCGCTCGTTGAGGGCTTCAAAAAGACGCCGCACGAACCATTCCTGGTAGTCACGGGTGTAAGAACTCCAGGTGCCGCCGAGGATGAGCAATTCAATCTTATCGGTGGGATGGCCGACAGCTTCGAGCTGGTCGAGGCGAGCGCGCACCTGTGTGAAAGGATCGAACTCGTGCTGAAGGGCGCGCATGGCGCCGGGCTCATCGGGTAGATAGCTCTTGGGCATGCGCAAATCCGTGGGGCAGAAGATGCACTTGCCCGGGCAGGGATAGGGCTTGGTGAGCACGGTGACCACAGTGACGCCCGAGAGGGTGCGCATGGGCTTCATGCGGATGCGAGCCAGGAGGGCGGGATCTTCATCCCAATCGCCCAGCTCCACCAGCTCACGGTAGGCGGCCACCAGCATCTGCTTGCCAATGAAGCCGCCGCCTTCGCTTTGGAGCGGGTGGGCTTTAATCGCATCGAAGACCACGGCGCCGGCGCGGATATCCTCCAGCGCCTCAAAGGCGCGCGCCATTTTCTCTTCTGTGGGCCGCTTAGCCTCCGTCCAGTCTTTGATTTGCTTGTCGCGTGTATTTAACATGTGCGCTCTATAATGAGGGCATGCAAGCGGAAACCGTCCAACACCTTATAGCCCTCAATCAGAAATTCTACCAAAGCCTGGCCGAGTCGTTCTCGGCAACGCGCGGGCGATTGCAGCCGGGGGTGCTGAGTATATTGGAAGGGATCCCGGGAGAGGAGAGCGTGCTGGACCTGGGGTGCGGAAACGGGGAACTGGCCGCGGAATTGGCAAGGCGCGGGCACACTGGGGAGTATGTGGGGGTGGATTTCAGCGAGGGGTTGTTGGAGGAGGCGCGCAAGCGAGCCAAGGGGCTGAAGGCGCGCTTTGTGCAGGCGGAACTTGCCAGCGGAGAGTGGAGATTGGAGAGCGGAGACTTTGATTGGGTGCTAGCCTTTGCCGTGCTGCACCACATTCCGGGGGAGGAAAAGCGTTTGGGGCTGCTAGCGAAGGTGCGGGGATGGCTGGCGGAGAGGGGGCGCTTTGCGCACTCCAACTGGCAGTTCCTGAACAGCGCGCGGCTTTGGAAGCGCATCCAGCCCTGGGCGGCAGCGGGCTTGAGCGACGGGGATGTGGATGCGGGGGACTACTTGCTGGATTGGCGGCGGGATGGCGCGGGGCTGCGCTATGTGCATGTGTATAGCGCGGGGGAGTTAAGCGAGCTGGCGGGGGAGAGCGGATTTGACGTTTTGGATATGTTCAGTTCGGATGGAGAAGGCGGGGATTTGGGGTTGTATGGAATTTGGGGGAAGGGCAACGGGTAAATTAGGCGGCAAACTGTGGAAACTTTGACAGCACATTGAAATTGTCTGAAAACTGGGCGCGTTTGTTAGGCAATTTTGGTGCTTTGCAATCCGCCGGAAATCAGTTTTTGGGCGAGTTTAGAGGGAAACGTACAGGAAAATCCAGGTTTGCCCCAGTAAGAACGGAAGGATAGGAGAAGCGCGGAAAGCCCGGTGGGCGATAAGACAAGTTGGCCTATTTTAAACCGGACAAGTGCCCACAGCAGGACTAGAACTAATTTTCTACATTATAGCGCGCGAGCTAGCCTGAAGAGGACGGCGGTTTAAACGTGCTGGTCGAAGAGGATGGGGTTGCCGTCGGGGTCGAAGAGCATCAAGCTAGCTGGGCCATCGGTGGTTTCGTCGGCTTCGCTCTCCAGCTTGATATCCTGCTCTTTCAGTTTCTTTTGCAGTTCACGGATATCGGTGTAGGAGTCCAGCGTTTGAGCGCTGCCATCCCAGCCGGGGTTGAAGGTGAGCGTGTTGGTTTCGAACATGCCCTGGAAGAGTCCGATGTTGGTGTCGCCATTCTTCATGATGAGCCAGTTTTGGGACACATCGCCGCCAAAGACTTCAAAGCCAAGTTTCTGATAAAAATCGCGGGAGGCCTTGATATCTTTTACGGCCAAACTGATTGAGAAATTGCCGAGTTGCATGGGTGAACTCCTTTAACCAAGCGATAGTGTGTGTGGGATTGTACTTAGGATGATTGAGTGTGGTTCAGGATTCAAGAGATAGGAGACTGGAGGTTGGAGACTGGAGATCGGGGATTGGGGACTGGAGATTGGAGATTGGAGACCGGGGATTGGAGTCTGGAGATTGGAGATTGGGTAGGAAAGCGAAATTAACCGGGAGATTGCTGCGTTTGGCCTGCGGCCCTCCTAGCAATGACGGTTGTCTGGCGCGGGATGTAAAATAGCTGCATGCCACGTGAAGCGCGCAGCTTGCGGGTGCAGGCGATTGTATTGAAGCACAGTGATTTCGGGGAAGCCGACCGGCTGCTTACCGTGTATACACGCGAGTTGGGGAAACTGCGGGCGATTGCCAAGGGGGCGCGCAAGCCGCGTTCGCGCAAGGGCGGCCACGTTGAGCCGTTTTCGGACGTGAGCCTGCAACTGGCCAAGGGGAGCAGCCTTTACATTGTGAGCCAGGCAGAGGTCAAGGAGACGCATTCCATCCTGAGCGAGAACCTGGTTGCGCTGAGTTATGCCTCCTACGTGGTTGAATTGTTGGATAAGTTCACTTATGACGAGGATGTGAACCCGGGGCTTTTCCGGCTGCTGCGCGACACGCTGGGGCGGTTGGCGAGCGATGCGGACGCGCAAATGGTGGTGCGCTACTACGAGCTGCGCTTGCTGGACTTGCTGGGCTTCCGGCCCGAACTGCAGCAGTGCCTGATCTGCGAAAAGAGGATTCAACCCGAGGATCAATATTTTTCCATCCAGAAGGGCGGCGTGCTTTGCCCGGAATGCGGCCGCCACGAGCCCGGGGCGGATCCGATCAGCATGCAGGCGCTGAAATATCTGCGCCATTTTCAGCGAAGCGCTTACGATGAGGCTGCCAGGGCGAGCTTGCCGGAATCCGTGAAAGTCGAGCTGGAAACGCTTATGGACCATTACCTGACTTATCTATTGGAGCGCTCTCTAAACAGCCCGCGTTTCCTGCGGCAGGTGCGGCGGGATGCGCAACAAGCCGATTGATGGCTGCTGTGCGGGAGATTGCTTCGGTCGTTACGCTTCCTCGCAATGACGCAAGGACAGAGCTTGAAAGATTCTGATTGAACGGGGAGGGTCTGAGACCCTCCCCGTCGGTTTGTCAAAGCCAAACCTTAGGGAGAACTTTGCACGCTCTCCAGTTGCTGTATCCTTAGGGTTGAGGTTTTGGGGCACAACGTCTATTTACTTAGCAAAGTTTTTGGAGGAATGAATGGAACTCAATCAAGTGCGGTTGCTTGTGGATCATTTTGACGAGTGCAAAGCCTTTTACCGGGATTTGCTGGGGCTGGAGATGACAGTGGATACCGAAGAAAACGTCTATGCCCAGTTCATTGCCGAGGGAGTGGCGCTGGGGCTCTACCGGCGGGATTTGATGGCCAACGTGGTGGGGAGAAACAAAGCGTCCGACGAACGGGGTGGCAAGGATACGGCCTTACTGGTGTTTGCAGTTGAAGACGTAGATGCGGCGTTCACGGCGCTAACAGCCAAAGGGGCCGATTTTGTGAGCGAGCCGCATGACCAGGAAGCCTGGTTTATGCGCGTGGCACATCTGCGGGATCCAGATGGCAATTTGATTGAGATTTATACGAGTACTTACACAGGCGAAGAAAGTTAGCTTAGTTTAGACCCGGTATCAGCAGGGCGCTACCAATTTTCAATTAAAAGCCTTCCATTTTTGAGAAATCGGCGACGCCAGTTGCGAGGGCGGTGATGCGCTGGAGGAGGGCGAGACGATTGTGCTTTAGCTTTTCGTCCTCGCCCATGACCAGCACCTCTTCAAAGAAGGCAGAAATGGCTGGGATCATGGGCATAAAGGCCTTGAGAAAATCGTCCACAGAGCCGGGCTCTCGCTGGGTGGCTTCGGCCTTTTGCAGAGCGGCGTAGAGCGCCTTTTCAGCCCTTTCGACCAAGAGCTTTTCATCCAGCTTGTAACTTTCCTTTAAATCTCGGGTGATGCGCACGCAGCGAGCGTAGGCATCCAGTATCTCGGGCCAGGCTTTGTGGCCCACGTGTTTGGAGAGGGCGGCTACCGCATGCGCGGCGCTCGCCGGGTTTTGGCCTTGCGCGGCGAGAATGGCATTGACCACATCGTGGCGTGCGCCCTTTTCCAAAAGTAAGGCACGCATACGCTCCACAATGAAATTCAAGCATTGAGCCTGCACTTCGACGCTGACCTTTACGGGTTGCAGCTTGGCGGCCCTGGCAATGCCCTGCGCCAAATCGAATTCCTGATCGGCGGCTATCAGGCTCTGCACCAGGCCGATGGCAGCGCGGCGCTGGGCGAAGGGATCTTTGGCACCGGTGGGGGCCAGGCCTACGGCAAAGAGGCCGGCGAGGGTATCCAGGCGGTCGGCAAGGCCGAGGGCAAGACTAGGTTTGGATGCAGGAACGGCGTCGCCAGCGTAGCGCGGGAGATAGTGTTCGCGGATGGCATCTGCCACAGGTTGGGGCTCGCCCGAATCCAGGGCGTAGTGGCCGCCCATGACGCCCTGCAGCGAGGTCATCTCCACCACCATTTTTGTGGCTAGATCAGCCTTGGCCAAGTGGGCGGCACGCTGGGCGGTTTGCAAGTCGGATTTGTTGAGGCCGAGAACACCGGCGATGGGGTCGACCAATTTAACGATGCGCTGGGTCTTATCCCACATCGAACCGAGGTCTTTTTGGAAGGTAAGCTGTTTGAGCTGTTCGACGTAACTCTCCAGCGGCTGTTCACGATCACGTTTGACAAAATAGGCGGCGTCGGCAAAGCGGGCGCGGATCACGTCGGCGTTGCCATTGGTAACCGTTTTGAGGTCGAAATCGCCATTGCCGACGGCGATAAAGGCGTTGAGCAGTTTGCCGTCCTTCTCAATGGGGAAATAGCGCTGGTGCCTTTTCATCACGGCGACCAGCACTTCACGGGGCAATTCAAGGAACTCAGCCTCAAATTCGCCGAGCATGGCATTGGGGGCTTCGACCAGATGGACCACTTCGGCCAATAGATCATTATCTTCGGGGATCACGCCGCCCGCTTTTTTGGCGAGGGTTTCGACCTGCTGCAGAATGGCGGCGCGGCGCTCGGCGACGTCCAAAATAATGCCCTGCTTCTCCATCTGGGTAAAGTAATCTGCGGGGGATTTGACTTCGGTTTGATCCTGGTCGCTGAGACGCAGGCCGTGAGTCTTGTTCGAAGAAGATAACCGAACCAGGGGATTTTTCGATTCGGTTAAGTCGAAGGGGACCGTATGCTCCCCAAACATTGCAAAAACCCACCTAATTGGTCGGGAAAAGGTCAAATTGCTGTTCCACCGCATAGTTTTTTCAAACTTCAAGCTTCGAATCCATGTGGGCAAAATATAGGCAAGGGTTGAAATCGTCTCTATCTCCTGAGTTGTCTTTGGAGATACTGCGTACTCACCACCGTCGATTTCCTTGAACATTACCCTTTCTAGTGGCAAGTTCTGCTTCTCTGCCCACCCTATCAAAGCTTTTGTAGGATTACCATCTTGATCGAAACAGGCTTTCCTTGGTGGTCCTTTTTCTCCTCCGATTATTGCCAACAAACTTGGTTCAAGTCCTTCGACAAATACGCTAAGGCGGCGAGGAGTAGCAAAGACTTTATATGCTTTGTATTCAAGTTGTCTAACGTCGAAAACATTCGATTTAAAGGTATTTTCTAGAAACCATATGGCATCTCGAATATCATTTGGAGGCAATTCTTCGGTCCCAATTTCAAGCAAAAAGTCAGCGGGTTCCGTTGGTCCGCTAATTTTTGAACCGTTCTTTTTTGCCTCAGTCTTTTTATCCGCTGACCCATTTTCCCAGGAGGCATCTCCCCAAGGATTCTCCTGACGCTGGCGATCCTCCACATAGGCCTCGGCAATTTTGCTAGAGAGACGGCGCATGCGGCGGAAATAGGCCTGCCGTTCGGTGACGCCGACAGCGCCGCGGGTATCCAAGATATTGAAGGTGTGTGAACACTTGAGGAGGTAATCATGGGCGGGCAGAATCAGGCCCGCGTCGAGGGCCGTGCCGGCTTCCTGCTCATAGAGATCGTACATCTGGCGCAAGCGATTCACATCGGCCAATTCAAAATAGTACTGACTGTGCTCTCGCTCCCCCTGAACGTTCAGATCGCCCCAGGTGCGCTGGGGGCTCCATTGCACATCGCCGACATTTTGGACGCCCTGGAGCGCCATCGCGATACGGTCGAGGCCATAGGTGATCTCCACGGAAACGGGATCAAGGAGTTGAGCACCGGCCTGCTGGAAGTAAGTGAATTGGGTGATCTCCAGGCCATCCAACCAGACCTCCCAGCCGAGGCCCCAGGCGCCCAGTGCGGGCGAAGCCCAGTTGTCTTCCACGAAGCGGATATCGTGTTTGTGGATGTCGATGCCAATGGCGGCCAACGAGCGGAGGTAGGCCTCCTGCGGATCGCCGGGATCGGGCTTGAGGATCACCTGGAATTGGTAATGCTGCTGCAGGCGATTTGGATTTTCGCCGTAGCGCCCATCGTCGGGGCGCACGGAGGGCTCCACATAGGCCACATTCCAGGGCTCAGGGCCAAGGACGCGTAAAAAGGTGGCCGGATTCATAGTGCCGGCGCCGACCTGGCTGTAGTAGGGCTGCCACAAGGTGCAACCCCATTCCACCCAGTAGCTTTGAAGCGCAATAATGATGGATTGAAAATCGGTGTTGGGATGGGTCAAGGCGTCTCCTCGGAATTGAGCCCCTATTATATACGTGGGCTTGCCGAGCACTATAATGCGGAGATGGCAAGCATGCGGATTTTGTATGATGGTTGGCCGCTCATTTATCATCCCGATGGGGCGGCGGCCATCCAGCTCAGCACCCTACTTTCGTTAACGCCAGAGGGGATTGAGCCGGTGCTGGCCCTGCCCGTGGAAAGCAGCCCGGAGGGATTTCTCCAGGGAGTGGAATTGGCGCACGCGGCCAGCGAGGACCTGAACCACTGGCAGCAGCGCATGCTGCCCGAGCTGGCACAAGCCCAAGGGGCGGGCGCGATCCACAGCGCGCTGGCCGCGGCTTCGCTGTTCGGGCGCGTGCCAACTGTGATCAGCCCAAGCGGCTACGGGGACCTGGAACCAGCGCTGTCAGGGCTGCGCGCCCGCCTCGGGCAGGCGCAGGGGCGGGGTGGCTTGGCGACTGCCACGGTGCTTTACCCCTCAGATTTGGAGGCTCCCAAGTTTCCGGGCCAGTTGCGGGCCATTGCTCCGGTTGCCAATCCGGCGTTCACCGCCGGGGCCCAACCTGCGCCAGCCGAACTCGAACTGCCGGACAGCTACCTGCTCTATCACGGCCCAAGCCACCCGGGAACACTGATGCAACTCCTGGAGAGCTGGACCTGGGCGGCGGCTTCGATCGGCGATCTTTATCCGCTGGTGATGTTGGGGTTGAGCGAGGCGGCAAAACGTTTTGTCGAGGAGCGGATTCCCGAATTCCACCTGGAAAACTTTGTGCACCTTTTGCCGCGTGTGCATCCCGCGCACATAGCGGCCATCTACCAGAACAGCAGCGCGTTGACGCACCCAGCGCCGCTCTCCTTCTGGGGCAGCGCCCTACGGCACGGCCTGGCCAGCGACCTACCCGTGGTGGCATTTGCCGATGCGCAAATTGAGCGCTTGGTGGGACCGGCGGCCTATCTTGTGGACAAAGGGGATTTGCGAGCGCTGGGGGCGGCGATGATCACTGTGGTGGTGGATGATAAGGTGCGCGCGGATTTAATCAGCGCAGCACACAAACGCCACACCCAATGGGATGCGGCGCAATTCAAATCTGATTTATGGGAAATCTATTCGGGGCTTGCTTAGCTGCGCCGGGCAATCTGCCAAGTGTAGGCTCCCAGGCCCAGGCCACTAAGCAGTAGCACAATACCCAACAGGCCAAGCAAGGGCGAACGGCCGCCCTCCTGGGGGGAGAGCTGGTTGGATTGCGCACCTGAGCTCAGTTGGGCGCCAAAGTTCAAGGTGGTTTCGTCGCCAGCGGCCAGCTGCAAAGGAGCGCTTTGGGCTGTGGTGGGATTGTAGCCTTCGGGCGCGGCCACGCTGACCGTATATTCTCCAAGCGGCAGGTCATTAAAGCAGGTGGTGATGGGCTCTCCATCCACATCCAGAATATTAAAGGAGGTGCCCGTTTGGGATGCCAGACCGCTGCGCTCGCTCACGCTGACTGCACCTGAATCAATGCCAAATTCGGTTTCCTGGCGCAGTGCATCGCCATTGACATCGTTGAAGAGCAGCACACAGATTGTGCCGGTGCCGGGCGCTTCGGGGGTTCCCTCGGGGGTGACCTCTGTTTGCGGCGTGGGGGTCGGTGTGGGCTCTTGCTCGGTCGCCAAACCCAACAGGATCGTCTGGCCTTCCAACAATATTTCGTCTGAGGCCCAGTTGTTCAAGATACGCAATTGATTGATATCTATTTGAAACTTGGCTGCAATCAAAAACGGGGAATCATTGAGCTGGACAACGTAGAGTATGCGGCCATCGGCTCCAGCGGTGGGGGTGGGCAGCGGGGTTGATTGCAATTGGGGCGCGGCCGAAACAGGCAAGCGAACTGCCCAGAGCAAAATAAATACGATGAGGGCGGCGGCCCATGTGAGCTTTTTTGTCATCCAGAATTAGCCTAAACGGTATTATATCAGGCAGGCACTATAATGATATTTTCCTAATTTTGGAGGCATTTCTATGAGTTTTCCGGGATTAAGCCAGGCGGAGTGGCAAGAGGTTGGTATTTCGGCTCTGGTTGTTTTGGGGGCCGTCGTGATCGGGCGCATCCTGATCAAAGCCATTCTGCTCCCAATCCTGGGCCGGTTGTTTGGACGTTCCCGAAGCTCTCTGGACGACAATCTGCTCGAGGCAGCCAGCGCACCGGCCTATTGGCTGCTCATCCTGGCGGCATTCAAAGCTGCGATCAATCGGCTTGATTTCCTGGATCTCTCCATGCTGCTATCGGCAGAAAACACCGCATTCGCGCTCTACGTGCTAATTTTCTTCGTCCTGGCCTGGCGCATAATCACCGCACTAACCACCTGGTATACCCAGGAATTCGCCCAGCGAACGGACACCGAATTGGGCCAACAGCTTATGCCATTCATCAGCCGGGTAGCGCTGATTCTTCTCACTGTGATTGCGGGGATTATCCTGCTCGGGCACTTCAATATTGAGGTCAGCGGCTTAGTGGCCACGCTGGGGATTGGTTCGTTGGCCATCGCGCTGGCGGCCCAGGCCGCGCTAGCCGACACGATCAGCGGCTTCATCATCATGATTGACCGCCCATTTCGCATCGGCGACCGCATTGAACTCCTGGAGCTGAATACCTGGGGGGACGTCATGGACATCGGCCTGCGCAGCACGCGTATTCGCACTCGAGATAACCGCATGGCGATTGTGCCTAATTCGGTGATTGGGAAGAGCCTGGTAGTGAACCACTCTTTTCCGGACAACACGTACCGCCTTGAAATCGAGGTGGGCGTGGCCTATGGTACAGACATTGAGAAGGCGCGCGCCGTATTAGTTGATGCGGTTTCACAAGTGGATGGCGTTCTAAAGGACCAACCGGTTGAGGCGCTGTTTCTCGAATTCGGCTCTTCGGCGCTCATCTTCCGAGTGCGCTGGTGGCTGGATAGCTACGTTGAAACACGGCGGATGTTCGACTGGTTAAATACCGCCATATACAAAGCGCTCAATGAGGCTGGCATTGTGATCCCCTTCCCGCAGCAAGACGTGCATCACAAGATAGATAGCACTCAGCAAATGAACTTTGCCAAACTGATCAATCAAAGAAAATGAGCGCCCAGGCCATCGTCATGAAGCCCAAACCCCGCGCAAATCTACGCGCATTCGATATGCGACGCGACCTTTTGGCTGTTGCGGATTTGGTGGAGCTTTGTTTCCAGGATTCACTGGATGCGGATGGGCGACTGTATATCAAACAAATGCGCCAAAGCGCGCGTTACGGCCGCGGCTTGAATTTATCGGCTGGGGCCACGGGCAGCGCCGACCTACCTTCAGGGGGCTACGTTTGGATTGAAGAGGGCAATATTATCGGCAACCTGAGCCTTATCCCCGTGCGCAGCGATGGTATACGCCGCTACTTGATCGCCAATGTGGCCGTGCACCCGGATTATCGTCGCCGCGGCATCGCGCGCACATTAACCGAGGCGGCCCTCGAAGAAGCTGGGCGGCGAAAGGCGGATCAAACCTGGTTACAAGTGGATGCACACAATGAGGCCGCCAAAACGCTATATGCAGGCATGGGCTTCATGGTGCGCGCCGAACGGACCACCTGGGAATCGAAACCACAGCCCGAAAAGGTGGGGGCTATTCAAAACGGGATAGAGGTGCGTACCCAGCGCGGGGCCGACTGGTCCCAGCAAAACGCCTGGCTACAAGACATCTATCCAGAGGCGGTGCGTTGGAATCTCCCCCTTGACCTTAAACTTTTTGAACCGGGCTGGCTTGGCTCTTTGCAACGTTTCCTGGGTGAACGCAATATCGAACAATGGAGCGCGGTTCAGGACGACGAACTGCTTGGGGTGCTGATGTGGCAATCTTCTTCGTTGCACGCTGACCGTTTATGGATTGCGGCTCGAGAAGACAGCGAAAGCCTTGCATTGCCTGCGTTGCTCCACCACACCCATCTTAACTTGCGCTTAAAGCGGCCAATTGCATTGAATTACCCAGCTCATCGAAGTGTTCCAGCGTTTAAAGAAGCGGGTTTTGATATCGCCCGCGATTTGATCTGGATGCAGCTGGCTTAACACACACGATGTAATAGTGGGGCTTCTCGAAACGTCTATCTGATTATGGAGCAAACATGACAATTAACGATAGTAACGAACTACGGAGCATGCTTAGCGAGGCCAAGGTTATCGCGGTGGTGGGCCATTCTGACAAACCCCATCGGACTAGCTATAGCATTGCGGATTACCTGCGCCGAGCTGGTTACAAGGTGTATCCTGTGAATCCCACTGTGGATGAAATCAACGGGGAGAAATCCTATGCCAGCCTGGCTGACATTCCCGAACCCATTGACATTGTGGACGTCTTTCGGCGAGCCGAGCATCTCGAAGCTGTCGTGGAGGAAGCGGCCAAAGTGAACGCCAAAGCGGTTTGGGGGCAATTGGGCGTCGCCAGCCAAGAAGCGGAAGATAAAGCCGCTGAAGCTGGCTTGGATTTGGTAATGAATCGTTGTATCAAAGTGGATCACGCGAACCTGCTCTGAAAATTCTTGATAACAAACATAGAGCCCGCCATTGCGGGCTTTTTTGTTTTAAGACAAAGGGCCTTGATTAAGGGGGCAAGCGTCAGGTGTTGTACTTGACGATACAGGTGATAATACAACTCTGAGGAGTCTTATGGACTGGCGAAAACGCTACCAAAGCCAATTGTTTTCTGCTGAAACAGCAATTCAAGCGATTCAATCAAATTCCAGGATCTACCTGGGCGGGGGAACAGGCATCCCACTAGAACTGGAAAAAGCGCTGGTTGGCCGGGCATCTACGCTTCGGGCTGTGGAAGTGGTTCATGTTGCCACGTTTGCTGGCGGTCTGTATTTGGATGCCAAGTATTCCGAAAGTTTTCGCCACCGGGCCTTGTTCATTGGCCCAAATGCACGGGCTGCCGTTAACGAGGGCCGAGCCGATTATGTCCCCATTTTCCTTTCCCAAGCTCCCGGACTTTTCAGCAACGGCACGCTGCCATTGGACGCGGCTCTCATTCAAGTTTCGCCGCCGGACGCCCACGGTTTTTGCTCCTATGGCGTAGAGGTTGGGGTTACCAAAGCGGCCGCGGAGGCTGCGAGATTGGTGATTGCCGAACTGAATCCACGTATGCCGCGCGTTTTGGGCGATTCCTTTATCCATATTAAACATATCGACATGGCCGTTGAGGTTGATTATGCGTTGCCCGAAGCGCATTTCAAAGACATCACAGCTGAGCAGGAGGCCATCGGAGAACACATCGGCGAGATGATTCCAAACGAGGCCACGCTCCAGCTTGGCATTGGGGCGATCCCGAATGCCGTGCTTAAAGAGTTGGACGGTAAGCAAGATTTGGGAATTCATACAGAACTGTTTTCGGACGGCGTTATTGAATTGGTGGAAAAGGGGATCATCACCAACGCCCGCAAAACTCTGCATCCGGGCAAAACTGTGGCGGGCTTTCTCTTCGGTTCACAAAAACTTTATGACTTTGTGGATGACAACGCCATGATTGAACTCCACCCCACCTCCTATGTGAACGATCCATTCATCATCGCCCAAAATCATAAAATGGTGGCCATAAATTCGGCTATTGAAGTGGACCTTACGGGCCAGGTGGTGGCCGATTCAATCGGGGACCGGCTGTATAGCGGGATCGGCGGCCAGATCGATTTTATACGCGGTGCGGCACACTCACTGGGCGGCCTGCCAATTATTGCACTGCCCTCCACGGCGCTGGGTAACAGCACGTCGCGAATCGTACTCAGGCTTCGGCCCGGCTCGGGTGTGGTCACCAGCCGCGGCGATGTGCATTATGTGGTTACCGAATTCGGCGTGGCTTCGCTGCATGGAAAAAGCGTGCGCGAGCGATCTCGAGAGTTAATCAATATTGCGCATCCCAAATTTCAGGACGAACTCAGGCACTTCGCTCAACAGCAAGATTGGTAATTGTTGATTGGGTTTACTTTTTCACTGGTAGCTGCAGGCTAATTTTTGTCCCGCTGCCCTGTCTTGATTCAACAGAAAATTCCGCGTTCACAGCCTCGGCGCGCTCACGCATATTGCTCAGACCGTTGCCAGCACTGCCTTTCGCCGTCTCCTGGTCGAAGCCAGATCCATCATCCTCGATGATGAGTTGAACGGCATCGCCTTGGCGGGCGAGGGCGAGATGCAGGTTGCGGGCATGTGCATGCTTGCGCACGTTGGTAAGCGCTTCCTGGGTAATCAACAAGAGCTCAGCGGTTTGGTTGGAGGGTAAATCGTCAAACTCTTCAACAGGAGGTGCATCATAGGCCACATCCAGAAGCGTGTTGGCGCGCAGTTCGCGGGCAAGCTCGCTTAGGCCGGTTACCAGATCCTGACGAACGAAGCGATCGGGGCGTAATCCCAGAATGTAGTTGCGGATATCGTGCAGCACCTGGCCCAAATCTTCAATAGCCTGATCCAAGCGGGAGCCTGTCTCAATGGGGGCTTCCTCAAGGCGCAGGCGCGCTTCCTGTAGCGAAAGCCCAGTGGCATAAACCGACTGCATAATGCCGTCATGCAGGTCCATACCGAAACGCTCGCGTTCCTTGAGCACGGCCAACTCACGGGTTTGGCGATACAGCTGGGCATTTTCAATGGCAATTGCGGCTTGCGTAGCGAACTTCTCGAGAATGAGCTTATCCTGTTCGTCAAAGTTCGCCAGATCGGCTTCCTCTGGACTATACGGATCCACTTTATCGGCCACGTAGAGATTGCCGAAAATCTCGCCTTTTGATTTGATGGGAACGCCGAGCAAGGATTTCATTGGCGGATGATTGGGGGGGAATCCTACCGAACGTGGATCCTGGCGAATATCGTTGACAATGAGCGCTTCACCTCCCGGGCTAAGCACCCCGAGCAAGCCGTGGCCTCTTGGAGGATCGCCAATTCGGGCACGGGCTTTGTTCGAGATACCCGACGTTATGAATTGAGCAATGAATTCTCCATCCGGTTCCAGGACACCCAACGCACCATAGGTGGCAGACAAAAGCTGGCGGCTCAAATCCACAACTTTCTGCAGCACGGTTTCGAGATCCAGCTCCGTGGTGAGGGCTACGGCGGCCTCGTGCAGGGCTTCCAATTGCAAGCGGCGCAGCTCGGTTTCCTCTTCACGGCGCTCAAATATTGTGAAGATAAATATCGAAAATAAGGTGGCCCCCAATCCGACTGCAACCAACGCATACAGGTTGCCCTCAAGAGCGCGTTCACCAGAAAAAAACTGAACGCGAAAGAAAATCACCAGGCCCATAAAGCCAAAAGGCAGTACAACGGCCAGGATCTTCAAAAGTCGGTTGCTCATATCCAAAAATCCAGCATGCTATAATCCCGCGTGGAGATTATACAGGCCGTGGAAACTCTAAAATGCTGAAAATTCTTTTGGTAGACGACCACGAAGTGGTCCGATTGGGGTTGAAATCCCTGCTTTCGCGTTATCCCGAATTCGAAGTGGTGGCAGAAGCAGGGACTGCTGATGAAGCCGTCAAAATGGCTGCCAATTACAAGCCGGATGTAGTGGTTATGGATATCCGCCTGCCGGGCAAGAACGGCATTGAAGCAACACGCGAGATCGTGACCAACCACCCCGAAACAAAGGTGGTGGTGCTCACTTCTTACGCAGATGATGATTTGTTGTTCGACGCGATTACTGCAGGCGCATCGGGCTACGTGCTCAAACAAATCGACAGCCGCGAATTGATCACTGCTCTGGAGCGCATCGGGCGAGGCGAAGCACTGCTCGATCCGGCCGTTACCCAGCAAGTTTTCAAGCGCATGCGCGAGACCACGCGCAAAGCCGAGCATGTAGCATTCAGCGCACTTACCGAGCAAGAATTAAAGGTTCTGGCTCTGGTGGCCAAGGGAAAGCGCAACAAAGAGATTGCTGCCGACGTATATCTCAGTGAGAAAACGGTGCGAAATTATGTGAGTTCGATGTTGAGCAAGTTATCGCTATCCACACGTTCGGAGGCGGCAGCTTACGCTGTTAAGCACAATATCGACAACCTGATTCAATTTGACGATAAAGGAGATCTAACATGATGATCCTGCGATTGGCAATCAACGCAGTTGCGCTTTATGCGGCGATTGCTCTGGTCCCGGGGCTGCAAGCCGAGAACCCAAACTGGGTGGCTTATATCTGGATGGCGCTGATCTTCGGGCTGGTGAACGCGTTGGTTCGCCCAATTCTGAAGCTGCTGACCTGCCCGCTGATCCTGCTTACATTGGGGCTATTCACGCTTGTGATTAACACTGTGATGTTGTACATCACGAGCTACGTGGGTGAGTTTTTTGGCGTCGGGCTGTCGATCAGCGACTTCTGGGCGGCCTTCCTTGGGGCGCTGGTAATCAGCGTGATCAGCGTTGTGTTGACTAGTGTGGTGCGGGATACCGAACGCCCGCGCTCTCACGCCAAGACCCCGAAATAAAGTCCTTGTTTTCAAAAAAAGCCCCGTTCACACGGGGCTTTTTTTTGTTTGCTTAGTTGGTTGTTTGTTTTAGAAACTCATCTAAAGCGCCGAGCAACTCTTCAACATCTTCCAGACCAAGCTCGCCCATATGTCCGATACGAAAGGTCTTTTCTTTTAGGGGGCCATAGCCGTTGGCGATGCGCATGCCACGTTTGATTAGAAAGGCATTCAAGTCTTTTACGCTCAGGCCGAGACGATTGTCAATAGTGGTGACCGTTTTGGAGCGATAGCCTTCGGGCGCAAACAAGTCGAGGCCATTTTGTAGCGCCCACCCCTGGACCCGCTCGGCCATTGCCGCATGCCGGCTAAAGCGGGCTTCCAGCCCCTCCTCAAATATGCGCTGAAGCTGAAAATCCAATGCGTAGATCAAGCTTAGCGCAGGCGTAGCTGGGGTGGAATCTTTGAGACGATGCTTTTCCAAGCGCAGGAAATCGAAATACCAGCCGCGATTCTCCACGTTCTCGGCGCGGGCCATCGCTCGGTCGTTTACGGCGGCAAAACCCAGCCCAGGCGGCAGGGCCAGCGCTTTTTGCGATGAGGTCATGACCAGATCCAGCCCCCAGGCATCCATTTCAATGCGATCGCCGGACAGCGAGGAGACTGCGTCCACGCAAATCAACGTGTCTGGGCTTACATCGTGTACGGTTTGGGCAATCTCACGGATGGGATTGACCAGACCGGTAGAGGTTTCGTTGTGCACCACCAGGATGATTTCGTAGGATTTGCCCTTGAGGGCTTTAGCGACCAATTCGGGGGTGATGGGCTGCTGCCATTCCGTTTCGAGTACATCCGTTTGCTTGCCATTGCTCTCGGCCACCTGTTGCCAGCGCTTGCTGAAAGCGCCATTCACGCAACACAGCACGTTCTTGTTGGCGAGATTGCGTACGGTAGCTTCGTGCAGACCCGTGCCGGAGGAGGCGGTTATAAATACGCGATGATCCGTGAAAAAAAGTTTTTGGGCCTGGTTTCCCACACGCTGAAAAATCTCTTCAAATTCCGCGCTGCGGTGTGGCATCATCGCTCTGGTTTGAGCGGCCAACACAGATTCATGTACATCAACGGGACCGGGAATAAATAAATGACCCATAAAGGGAGCCTCCAAGCATAGGAAAGTGACTACTTAATTGTAAGATGGATTGGGACAAACTGCACATACAAAAGCCCCAAAGAATTGGGGCTTTTGTCATTGACTGTGAAAAGAAACTCAGGGGGCGCAGACGCTTATAAGACTACCAAAGACATCGCACCACAGGTAGTTAGCATCGACATACCAGAGGAAAGCAGTGAGCGCACAAGCGCCCAGGATCAGCACCGCTCCAACCGCCATGACGACGGGCCGGCGATAAAAGGGCAGTTCCAGAGGAGGCTCGGCCATGCGCGTGGGTTGGGCCGGTTGCCCAGCCTGGGCGGAAGGGGGCGTTTTGGCGGGTTCACGGCGCTCAAAGGATTCAGCCGACCGATCAGGAGTTGCCTCTTCTTGTGGGGCGCTGCGCTTGGGCTCGGTATCGAACTGGATGGTTTGCGCCGGGCGGGCCGTCTCTGGCTCGGGGGCAGCATCGAAAAACAAGAGCACGTTCTCGCCGAGGCGGATCGTGGCGCCGGGCAGTAAGGGCAGCACACTACGAATGCGCTGGCCGTTGACAAAGGTGCCGTTGGTGGAGCCCAGATCTTCAATCGCGTAGCCGCCGCTCTGAGCGATCAGGCGCGCATGACGACGAGACACCTCAACATCTTCAATGACCCAGTTATTCGTCGGTTCGCGGCCCAGCACGAATTCAGCGCCGTCAATCGGCACACTTTCGCCCTGCATGGGGCCAAGCTGCATCAGAAGCGTATATTTTTTATCAGCCATTTGTTCCCTTTGAGGCCTAGTGTACTGAGAATTGGCAGTCTGTCAAACGCCATCACGGGGCAGCTTAGAGGAGGACAACGCCATCTGCCATGCGGAATTTATACGGGAAAACTACTTCGAAGGCTTTCAGAACTTCACCGACCACTTGCTCCATCGTGGGGGCGGGCTCCAACAGCATCTCCAGGCTAATCTGATTTTGATTGTCCAAGCCGCAGGCTTTGATGCCCTCCCAGTAATCCATATTGGGTGAGACATTGAGCGCAAACCCGTGGCGGGAGATGCCCCTGGCATCTACCTTGACGCCAATCGAAGCAATCTTGCTGGGAGCGGCCAATAACTCCGGCGGGCAATGCTGACAACGGGAGGCCACATCGGGCTGCACCCAGACGCCAGTTTGCCCTTTTTGTTGGCCGGTCGGCAAACCGAGTACGGCCAAGGTTCGAATCAGGACTTTTTCAAGATCGCGCAGATAGCCAATGTAGTCAATTTGGGGCAAGCGCGCTTTGCCGCTATCTGAATCGATTTGGGGTGTACCAAGCGGCAGTAGGGGATAGCCGACCAACTGGCCCGGCCCGTGATAGGTGACATCGCCGCCGCGATCCACCCAATGCACCTCAACCTGCTGCTCCTGCAGTTGGGCCTGCTCCCATAGGAGATTTTCAGCCTGGCCGCGCCGGCCAAACGTATAGGTATGGGGATGTTCGAGAAGCAACAAGGCTGGTGGGTGCTCGCCGGTAGCGATTTGTTCGGCGAGCTGATTTTGCAAATTCCAGGCTTTTTGGTATTCAATCACGCCCAGACGATAAACCTGACAGGTTTCCATCTCAGTTAACAAAACAGCGGCGGTAAAGATCCGTTTGCAGGAGCTGCTCGGGGTCGGTTTGGGCTTTGAATTTACGCAACTTCTGCACCGTTTCATCGCCCAAGAAACGCTGCACCTTGGCCGCGTTCAATGTGCTGTCCTTGGCGAAGTAATAACGCCCGCCGGCTTGAAGGACAATCTCGTCCAGCTCATTGATAAGGCGCTCAAGATCACCGCGCCTGCGATCGTTGACCTGGAAATCGAGGGCCAGGGAGAAGCCATCCACGGCGTGGCTGAGCAGGAAGGGATCCGGGCGATGGCGCTTGAGCACCCCAAGATAAGATGGCAGCCCACGGCGCTTGCAGAGCGCAATCAGCTCGCGAAACCCATCTCCGGCAGTCGCTTTGGGCAAAAAGCTCTGGTATTGGATCAGGCCGCCGGGGAGATAGGCCTGCTCCCAGTTGGGGACATAATCCAGCAGAAAGTTGAAGGCGACCAGCGATTGAAGATGGGTTTTGTTGTGCACTAGTGTGCGGTTGTGCCAGTATTTGGCGGTGTTGGTGAGGGCGGTGCCAAGGTTATTGGTGGCGGGACGGAATAAGAGAGGCAGCCACGCTTTGGGCAACAGCTTCAGGAATCGGTCTGGCAGTTCCTGATGGTCGATGCGCAGGCTTTGGCTGGGATCGGGATCCTCGCCCATTTTTAAATAGTCCGCCCGGTGAATCTGACCACGCCCGGCATGCCCGAGCAGCCCAATACAATCTATCCAACCGACCACGTAATCAGCGGTTTTGCTGCCATCTATGCCGTCCAGCATGCCCTCAAACGATCCTGATGCCCATGCGCTTACGCTCAGGTCACCGGAATGGATCTGCTTCATTTGGAGCGTGATTGAGGTGAAGATGCCGAGGAGACCCATGCTACCGATCATGGCGTAGAAGAGTTCTTTGTTTTTTTCGGGTGAGCAGACAACCAGCTCGCCATTGGGTAGTAGGGCCTCGAAGGATTTTACGTGCTCGCCGAGGGTGCCAGCCAGCCAATTGTTCTTGCCGTGGATATTGGCTGCCAGGCAGCCCCCCAGCGTCGGAAACATGGTGCCGGGGACCACCGGTGGCCACCAGCCATCGCCCAGCACATGCTTCCAGAGTTGCGCTATCGTGACCCCCGGCTCAACCGAGATGACCCCGGATTTAGGGTCCCATGCCTGGATGCGATTCATGGCCTGCAAATCCAGCACGAGCTGGCCACTATTTAGCGCGGCGTCGCCGTAGCTTCGCCCCGCGCCGCGCAGGCCAATGCTCAAATTGCGCGCATCGGCTAACTCAAAGGCGCGGGCCAACTCAGATGCATCCTGGGGGGCGAACAAATAGGCCGAACTGCGCAGCGAGTGGCCAAAATTTTCAAGGCGAGCAAGATTTTTGATCGGCAGCGCTTCTGCTGATTCGGGCAGCGTCAAAAACTCAATCTCCGGAAGATGAAGGAGGGGGTAAAGCGGATAGCGAGCATTATCAAGCGCCACCACCAGGGCAGGTAGACCAACTGGTGCTTTTTGCGGAGCGCCATCCAGATTCCATCCGCGGCGCGGGTGGGGCTGATGACGCCGAAAGTTTTGGAGGCAGCGTTCTTGAGTATTTCAGTATCCACAAAACCGGGTTTCACGGTGAGCACATGCACGCCGTGGCGGGTGAGGCGATTTCGCAATGATTCAAGGTAGGCGTCCAGCCCGGCTTTAGAGCTGCTATAGGGCGGATTGGCCACGCGACCCCGGTCGCCCGCCAGCGAAGTAATTCCCACGATGCTGCCATGCCGCATGCGCTGAAACAGGTTGGCTACCAAGCCCAGCCAGGCGACTGCAGCCAGCAGATTGACTTCCAGGGTCTGTCGGTCCTGTGCAAAATCGTATTCATCGATGGCGGGCGAATATTGAAAACCCGCGCAGTAAACGAATAGGTCAATGCCGCCCAGATCAGCCAACAGGCGCTCGAAAAGCGGTGGGATGGACTCACTTTGGGTGACATCGTGTGGGTAGGCCAGAGCGCGCGTTTCCCCGGCTTGCTGGTTAATCTCGGCGCACAGGTCCTCGAGCGCCGCTTCACGGCGGGCCAATAGTGCCAGCGACATGCCTTCCTGGGCCAGACGCCGAGCCAGCGCGGCGCCTATTCCTGATGAGGCGCCAACAATAACGGCACGCGGGCGGCGGTTTAGCGGTGTTTCGGGGGGCAATTGCATGTTTTCGACAGGGGCCATGATTAAGCGACGGGCGTATTATAACGCTGGGAATTAGTGGCTTGATTGCCCCTTATAATTCTGCGGAGGAGAAATAACGCAGTGCATAAGAATTCCATCCCGTTATTAATTAATGGCAAACATGCAATCTAGAGTCCGAAGATGGACCCCTTCACCACGCTGAAACATTGGAGATTTAGCCATGACTGAAGGAAAACAGCAGGGGGAGAGTGCTCTGCTGCTTGTTGTTCCGGAAGTGAAGGATTTCGTAGGGCCTTACAGGCTCAAATATGATCCTGGCGCTTCAATTGGAATTCCCGCCCACATCACAATCTTATTCCCTTTTCTACCCCCAGAAAAAATTGGCGAGGAGGAATTGGGCCACCTCTCAGACCTCTTCAATAGAAGACCTTCATTCAAGATTCGATTCGAGAAAACGGCGCGCTTTGCCGATGTCCTTTATCTTGCACCAGTGCCTGCGGAACCAATTGTGGCCCTCACTAAATTGGTGTCCGTAAGCTACCCGGACTATCCACCATACGGTGGGATTCACCCAAAAATCACACCCCACCTGACGATTGCGAGCTTAAGCGACAATTCACTACTGCAGCGCCTGGATGAGGAAGTGACACAAAGGGCAGCTGATGAGCTGCCAATTGAAAGCGTTCTCCGAGAGATCGTGCTATACGAAAAGCACAAAGGGCGTTGGTCCCCCCGTCACATCTTTCCCTTTGCTAATTAACAAAGGCCCTTGCTCACGCAGGGCCTTTGGGGGGTTAAAAACTGCTTAGTGATGGCCACCCGGCCCATGTACATGGCCGTGTGAAAGCTCTTCGGAGGTGGCAGGGCGCAATTCCACGACTTTGACTTCGAAGTTCAGCTCTTTTCCTGCCAGCGGATGGTTGAAATCCAGTTGGGCTGACTTTTCGCCCACTGAAACGACGCGTGCGTAGCTGCCGTGACCATCGTCGCCCGGCATTTCCAATTCCAGGCCCACTTTGGGTTTGACATTCTTGGGAAATTCATCCAGCGCAAGCTCTTCAATTGCTTTCTGATCTTTATCGCCGTAACCATCTTTGGGCGCGACCTTCACGGACTTTGTTTCACCGATTTTCATACCGATGAGTTCTTTCTCCAGCCCGGGAATGATATTGCGGTGGCCGTGGATGAAAAGAATGGCATCTTTATCACTAGCCTCGTCCAGCACTTCGCCGTCCACGATCAGTTTATAGGCCAAGCTGACGACCATATCTTTCGCCACAGAATTGGCTTCATTTGCCATAAAGGACTCCTTTTTATTTATGCGGGCAATTTTATTCGATTGCCGCTAGATTGTAGCACGCTGTTTTTTAGCCCTAAATAGGCCTGCGCTAAACTATGACGAGGTTGGTTTGGTGTTCATTACGTGAACTACATTGCAAATGTGCTGACTGGGCTACGGCTCAGCCTGGCGCTTGTTCTTCCGATTTTGGGAGCGTCGGCAGGCGCGGGCAGGCTCGAAATCGCGGTGTACCTGATGCTGTTTGCCTGGATGAGTGATTTCTTCGATGGCACTGTGGCGCGCCAAACCGAGAGGGAAAGCAGCTCCTGGCTGGGCGCCCACGATCTGCATGTGGATATGGCCGTTTCGGCTGGGCTCTTGCTCTACATGACGCAGAGCCATTTTGTTCCCGCCGCTTTGGCTATTTTGTACGTGCTTGCCTGGACAATTGTGTTTTGGCGTTTGGGGATCGAAAAAGCCAGCGGTTCGCTGGTGCAGGCCCTTATTTATGGATGGTTTCTGTGGGTGGCGGGGCACGAGGCGCCGCAAGCCGCGATTTGGGTACTGGTTTGGATGGTGATCTTGCTGGCTTTTACCTGGCGCCAATTCGTGGGGATAGTGGTTCCTGAATTTCTGGGCGGTATGGGCAAGATACTCAGAAGCCGCTAAAAGCGCACACGCGTTTTAATAAGAAATCTACGACCTCGGGTAGGATTGGGGGATAGTTCTGCAAGAATCCCAGCAAAATCGGCGGTTTATTTAATGATGCATGGCAGCGGATGGTGGCGATTTCTCTCCTATGATGAGAGCAAGGGCAAGGCCCAGGTGGATCGGGCTTTGCTGCGGCGCGTTTGGAGCTATGGACGACCCTACCTAGGCCAGATCAGCATGGTGCTGCTGGCGATCACAATCAGTTCGCTGATCGAACTTATTCCCCCGCTGCTTTACCGCGATCTATTTGACACCGTGCTGCCCAACCGCGATTTTATGCGCTTGAATTGGTTGGGGATTGGCATGGTGTTAGTCCCCATCTTGAGCAATTTAATCGGCGTGGCTGAGCGGTTTTTCAGCGCGCGGGTGGGCGAGGGCATTATTTTTGATCTGCGCCAAGGAATGTATGAGCATTTGCAGCGGATGTCTTTGCACTTCTTCACGCACACCAAATCCGGCGAGATCATCTCGCGCTTCAACAACGATGTGGTTGGGGCTCAAAGCGCGATCACCAGCACCGTGCCAAGCATTGTGACCAACAGCGTCACTCTGTTGACTACGTTGGCCGTGATGCTCTCCATCGAATGGCGGCTTACGCTGCTCTCGATCGCCGTCCTGCCTCTTTTCCTGTTACCCGCCCGCCGGGTGGGCCGCGTGCTGCGGGAGATCCGGCGAGAGGCCATGGAACATAATGCTGATATGTCTGCCATCGTTGGGGAGACGCTGAGCATCAATGGCGCCCTGCTGGCAAAGACGTTCGGCAGGCTTAAGCAGGAGCGGGCGCGTTACAAAAGCTCGAACGCAGCCGTGCGGGATATTGGCGTGCGGAGGGCGATGGTGGGGCGATGGTTCTTTATGGGGCTGGGGATCGCCGGCACGATTGGCATGGCTTTGATTTATTGGGGCGGCGGTTATCTGGTGCTGGAAGGCACAATTTCAGCTGGCACCATCGTTGCCTTTGTGGCTTACCTGGGGCGGCTCTACGGGCCGATTTCTTCGCTTTCCAATGTGCAGGTGGAATTCGCCACTTCAATGGTGAGCTTTGAGCGGGTGTTTGAATACCTGGACCTGCCAATTGAAATCCAAGACCGGCCGGATGCGATCCAAGTTACTGAAAGCGCGGGAGCCATCGTTTTTGAGAACGTCAGCTTTCGCTATGCAAAAGAGGGCGAAGCTGCGCCCAATGGCAAATCCAACTCAGAGAACGGCAAAGACGAAGCTGCGCAGATCCAACCCACGCGGCGCACGGCACTTCAGGGCATTAGTTTTGACATCCAGCCGGGCGAACTGGTGGCACTGGTTGGACCGAGCGGGGCAGGCAAAACGACAATTACGTACTTGCTGCCGCGCCTCTATGATCCTAGCCAGGGACGCATCCTTCTGGATGGAATGGATCTACGTACGTTAAACCAAGAATCGCTGGCCCAGCAAATTGGGATGGTCACGCAAGAAAGTTATCTATTCCACGACACAATTGGCGCGAACCTACTTTACGCCAAACCGGATGCCAGCCAGGATGAGGTTGAAGCGGCGGCCAGAGCGGCCAACATCCATGATTTCATAGCGGGGCTACCGGATGGCTACGAAACGCTGGTTGGCGAACGCGGTTACCGGCTCAGCGGCGGCGAAAAACAGCGTCTGGCCATCGCCCGCGTGGTGCTGAAAGATCCGCGCATTCTTGTGCTGGATGAGGCCACTTCCCATTTGGATAGCCAAAACGAGGCGCTGATCCAGGCGGCGCTGGAGCCGTTGATGCGGGGACGGACCAGCATCGTGATCGCCCACCGGCTTTCCACGGTGCTGGCGGCGGATAAGATCCTAGTGCTAGAAGACGGGCAGTTGGTGGAACAGGGCAAGCACCAGGCGCTGCTGGAACAGAATGGGCTTTACGCACGGCTCTATGAAACCCAGTTTGCTCACACGCAATACTGAGATTTAGTAATTTTCGCGTTTCCCATAACAAACCAAATTCTCACTAACAGGCCGCGGCAAGCGGCGATGGCGCCTTTTATTTAGGCGAAGCAACGAACAATTCCTGATTACCCACTTTTAAGCAAAAAGCCCACGCGTTTGCGTGGGCTTTTTTTCGCGGGATTGGATTTACTGTTCAGCCACCACTACGCTGAAAGCTCCGTCTACATTCGGCACGGGCGCAACCACAATGCTTAGGTTGCGGGACCCCATTTCGAAGAGCATGGCAGCGGTGCCAGCCGCAGACACTTCCTCGCTGAGCGTCCAGCCTGATGCCGCAAGTTCGGTTTTGTAGAAATCTACAATGGTGTCAAAATCAAATCTCGTCTGATAACTGTAAAAGGTGCCGAAGGAAGCCGCGTTGGTGGCGTCACTCAGAACCGGGAAATCCGATTCGGGCTCATCGGCCTGGTCGCAGCTCTCTGGCGCACTGATGCTCACCCCGTCTGGCGCGGGCGTAAAATCAAGCTGGTAGGCAATGTTGCCTTCCAAGCCCTCTTTGCCAGAGAGCAGGGAGCTGACCCCGACGCCCTCAAGCGTGAGACGAAGCACGTAGCCGCCGTCCTGGGCAATATAGATTGCACCGGAACTCAATTCGGATACTTCCATCGAATCGGGATCGCTGTTATCCAGATTTTCGGGACCGATGGCATAGTGAAAAGCTGGCACGCCGTTAATCACTTCATTCGGCTGCACTCGCTCGGCTATACCTGTAAGGAAACCGCCGGTATCCACGATGTTATTGAAAAGCGAATCTTCTTCTGAGGTGGAGGGCAGGTTCACGCAGCCATTAATTTCAGTGAAGAAATACAGCCGATCTTCAATTTCTACATATTGGATGTGATCCACGCCGCCCAGATCCGCCACGCCACTCACCGTAACATCCATGCTGAAGGCGAAGGGGTCTGCCTGGTTGGCGCCATCCATAATCATTCGCCCGGAGGCGTCGCTGCCGTCAGCCTCAGTTCCCGTAAATTCGAAATCAAGCGTCAGGGTGTAATCGCCTGGGATGGACTGAAAGGCTGCGGGATCGTCCAGATCGAGGCTGGATGCACCCGCCAATTCGGGGACGGGTGTCTCTGTAGGCGTTGGGGTGGCCTCCGTCGTCTCTGTAGGCGTTGGGGTGGCCTCCGTCGCGCCGCCACAAGCCACCACAGCAATTGCCAACCCAAAAATGGCAAGTGCGAAAAATTTCTTGTTTGCTTTCATACGTCTCTCCTCATCTGAGGCAATTGAATATCAAGGCGCAGATTATAGCATTCTTCTTTAGTGCAGTTCTGCTCCCAAAGCCTAAATCTTTTGTGTGACGGCAAGCCAATCCCGTCCTCATCATCTGCTAATTAGGCGGCGAGCCGGGCAGTCCTATAATTCAAATTGGAGGATTTTCCATGGAATCTACGCCAGATCACGCATCAAGCAATTCCCCATCCCTGTGGGTGGGCGCGGGGCTAGGCGCGCTCAGCAGCTTGGCCGCTATTGGCCTTATGTTCCTGGGGGACCGACTCTTTAGTTTTCCATTTGTTCCCTTTGACATTTTCGATTGGATGGCGCGTACGCTGCCGGGCGGCTTGATTGCCTTCGTGACACGCACGATGACCACCATCATCGGTTTCTTCCAGGGCTTTCTGCCGATTGGCGACACCTCAACTGTTGCCAAACTCGCCGAACAGAGCATCGCCATTCTGCAACTGATCGGTGGCGGCATAGTTTTTGGGGTTGTGCTGGCCTGGCTTGGCCGCGACAAAAAACAGGATTTGGTGCGGGCCGGCCAGATTGGCGGCCTGATCCTGCTGGCCGTTACCCTATTGATCGAAAGCAGCCTGGCTTTTTCAGCGATTGGAACGCTGGGCGCACTGTGGCTGGCGCTCCTCTTTGTCGGTTGGGGCTGGATCCTCGGCTGGTTGGTTGGCGAATCGGCGCAAGCCCAAGACGATGACCCGGCTGCCCCCATGAGCCGACGCCAGTTCCTGACAGTCAGTGGTGCGGGACTGAGCGCGGTGGCGTTGGGCGCATGGGGGCTGGGCAAATTGTTCGGTGAGGATGCTGTGATCGCCAATGATGACGGTGGATTGGCGCTCAATGGTGATGATCCCTTTGGCACAGAACTCACCTCCGGCCCGGCAGCCTCTCCCTCCGCCGAGGCGTTAGCTGCCCGACGCGCACCTATTGATGGCACACGCGCCGAGCTGACTGCAACCGAGGATTTTTACCGGATCGATATCAACACAAGACCTCCCTCTATAAACGGCGATTCTTGGCGTTTGGCGATCAGTGGTCTGGTGGATCAGCCTCTTGAACTCAGCCTGGCCGATCTGCAGCGTTACCCGAGCCAAACTC
This sequence comes from Chloroflexota bacterium, assembly GCA_009391835.1. GTDB lineage: Bacteria > Chloroflexota > Anaerolineae > Anaerolineales > UBA11579 > QWJF01. Next base: position 40,010 of record QWJF01000008.1, read on the forward strand.
AAATCCTGACGATGCAATGTATTTCCAATCCGGTGGGTGGCGACCTCACTAGTTCGGCGCGCTGGACCGGCGTGCGCTTCAAGGACATTCTGGAGGACGCCGGCATTCAGAGCAGCGCGGCAGGCGCCCTGATTAGCTCGGTGGATGGCTTCTTTGAGTTCGTCGTGATGGAAGATATTATCGACGAGCGCACACTGCTGGTTTATGAAATGAACAGCGAGACATTGACCGTGGAGCATGGCTTTCCGCTGCGCATTTACATTCCCAACCGCTACGGGATGAAGCAACCCAAGTGGATTAACAGCATCCAATTGGTGGAAGAACGCGTGGATGGCTACTGGGTGGAACGCGGTTGGAGCCGCGAAGCTCGACCACAAACCGTCTCCGTTGTGGATACTGTGGCACTGGATCTCGACGAATCGGGCAAGGGATCCGCGCTGTGCGGCGGGATCGCCTGGGCGGGAGGGCGCGGCATTAGCCAAGTGGAAGTTCAAGTGGATGAAAGCGGCTGGCAGTCTGCCGAGTTGATCACGCCCCCACTCAGCCCGCTAAACTGGGTGTTATGGCGCTATGAATGGCCTTACGAGGGTGGCCGCCACAACTTGAGCGTGCGCGCCTACGACGCAAACGGGGAATTGCAGGCGCTGGATTCGCGCGCGCCGCGACCGGACGGCGCCACGGGTATCCACCAAATCAGCGTAAACATTTAGACAAGCGGAATCCAAATGAACTGGGCTGTCGAGGCCCGGTTCATTTGGATTGTGTAAGGTGTGGGGAAACAACCCCATCTATAAAGTAAAGCCACCCTCTCAAGGAGACGCATGTCCGACAACCCGATCTCTGATGCCCTGAATTTAATTCCTTATGGTTTTTACGCGCTGGGCAGCCACACTGCTGACGACGACAACTTAATGGTCGTGAACTGGTTCACCCAAGTCTCGTTCGAACCACAGTTAGTCGCCATTGGATTACAAAAAACCTCGCACACCTATAGCCTGATTGAAAAGGGCGGTGTGTTCGCAGTGAGCATCCTGCGTAAAGAGGACGAAGATGCGATCAAATCCTTTTCAAAAAGCCGCGCCAAAAATCCTGAAAAGATGAACGGGGCCAAGTTCACGCCCGGGCCTAAAACAAGCAGCCCTGTACTGGACGCGGCCGCAGCTTATCTCGAGTGCAAAGTGGTTGGGAAGCTGGAAACAGCCGGGGGTCACGACGTTATTCTCGGAGAAGTCGTCCACGCTGAGGTGCGCACACCCGGCGAACCGGAGGACACTTTGACGCTGCCGGACATTGGTTGGAGCTACGCGGGTTGACTATTTTTGGGATACAACCAATTTTGTTGACGACTGGGCCAACGCTATGGTATGATGCGGCCCGCCTTGAAAAAATCGATTAGATGTCATTTGATAGAGGAGAACTAGGAGATAAGCGCATCCGACTACCGGGTAAATAGAGCCATCCGATCAAAAGAAGTCCGCCTGATTGACGCGGATAACGAAAATCGGGGGGTCGTGCCAATTGAAGAAGCTCTCAGAATCGCCGAAGCGGCTCAACTAGACCTTGTTGAGGTTGCGCCGAACTCGAATCCTCCGGTTTGCCGGGTTATCGATTACGGCAAATTTACCTACGAGCGCACGAAAAAAGAGCGCGAAGCACGCAAGGCTCAGAAAAAAGTCGAGGTAAAAGAAATTCGGCTGCGCCCCAAAACCACAGAACATCATCGCGGCTTCAAAGTGCGGGATGCGCGGCGCTGGTTGCAAGAGGGCAAGAAGGTTAAGGTGCGGGTGCGATTTCGAGGACGAGAGCGGGATTATCCCGAATTAGCGCTTGAAGATTTGAAGGAGATCGCTGAGGAATTGCAAGACATTTCGGTGATCGAAACCGCTCCGGCATTTGAAGGGCGCACCCTGTTGATGGTGCTGGCCCCCGGAGACGGGAACTAGAACAGAAGACATTTTTGCCGGACAGGAGCAAGTAGTGGCAGTGAAAAAGTACAAACTCAAAACCCATAAAGCGACTTCCAAACGTTTCCGGCTAACCGGCTCGGGCAAACTGGTGCGCACCAAAGGTGGCAAAAGCCACTTTCGACGGCGCACCTCGGCGCGCACCAAGGCACTTTTGAGCAAGATGATCCCGGTTAAGAGCAAAGGCTACCAGAAGCGCATCCGTCGCTTGGCGCCCTACCTCGGCAAATACAAATCCAATCCCAATTCGCGTACAGCGAAATAGCAAGGCAAATTAATGGCACGCGTAAAAACTGGAACCGTTCGCCGCAAGCGACATAAGAAAATCCTCAAGATCACGAAAGGCCAATTTGGGTCGCGCTCAAAGCTCTTCCGAAGGGCGAATGAAGCGATGTTGAAGAGCCTTTGGTATTCCTACCGGGATCGGCGCACTCGCAGGCGTGTATTGCGCAGGCTTTGGATTGCGCGCATCAACGCAGCGGCGCGTTTGAATGGCAGCACTTATAGCAAGCTCATGTACTTATTCAAAAAGGCCGAGATTGGTCTGAACCGAAAAATGCTGGCTGATATTGCCGTGCGAGACCCAGGCACTTTCAAAGCCCTGGTGGAGCAAGCCAAATCCGTTTGATATCCCTGGAAATCAAAAGGGCCGGCAATGCCGGCCCTTTTTTGTTAAATCTTCGAAGACACTACACCTGGAATTTGCCGTCCTTGTAAAAGAGATCGCCATCCACACGAATCTCGCTATCCGTGCGCATATCGCAGATCATGTCCCAGTGCAGGGAGGATTCGTTGCTGCCCCCCGCTTCGGGGAAACCAGCTCCGACGGCCATATGGATGGAGCCGCCAATCTTCTCATCAAAGAGGATGTTCTTGGTAAAGCGGTCGATGCCAAAGTTGGTGCCAATGCCCAGTTCGCCAAGAATGCGCGCGCCTTCGTCCATATCGAGCATCTTGAGCAGAAATTCCTCGTTTTTTTCGGCGGTGGCATTCACCACTTTGCCATCTTTAAATTCAAGCCGGATGCCCTCGACTTCGCGGCCGCCCTGGACTGCCGGGTAGGTGTAGCTTGCCCAACCATTGGTGGAATCTTCTACGGGGCTGGTGAAGATTTCGCCGCTGGGCATATTGTTCTCGCCAGCCGAGTTGATAAAGGTTCGTCCTTCCACGTTCATGGTGATGTCGATGTTGGGGCTGCGGAGTTCAATCGTCTTCTTGCCATTGAGCCACTTAATGAGCCGCTCATGGTCATCGTAAATCTTTTGCCATTCTTTCACCGGGTCCGGCTTATCGGAAAACGTGGCATGATAGACGAAATCTTCATAGTCCTTGAGGCTCATATCCGCTTCCTGGGCCAAGGAATCACAGGGATAGAGGCCGATCACCCAGCGCAAATCCTTGCTGGCGCTGCGATCCCTATAGGTTTTCATCAGGTCTTTGCGGGCTGCGCCGCGCACCTGCTGCTTGGTCGGATCAATCTGGCTTAGGGAGCGTGTGTTTTGATTCGAATAAAGGCTGACAAGAACATCGGCATCTTCAAAAATGTGGCGTTCGTAGGGTGTGATGTGCTTCAACTGCTCTTCGTTGGCCTCACGATACATTGTTTCTCCAACCCGATCCGAATTGAACATAACGCTGGGAATGCCGCCTGCCCGCAGCACATGCTTGACCACTTCGTCGACCAGCGGCTCGGCAATTACGTTACCTAGAATGATGCACCAATCGCCTTTCTTGACTTTGTTGCTGTAATTGACCAGCGTTTCGGCTAATTTATCCATGCGGGGGTCAGTCATTGGTATCTCCTAAGCGTAATTTTGGAAGGCTTTCATGATTCTAACATCCTTACTTCAAGCAACGGGTTGTCGTTCGACGCATTGTTTATTGAGAAAGCTAAAGTGACATGCGAAAAATCAATTTACCTGATCATTTTTTTACATATTCTTTGTTATTTATACAAATAACTATATATAGTATACACAGAACTTAATATTTTGCAATCCCGTACTTAATATTTCTGAGGTTTGGTTGGATGGTTCCCGATACACCCATACCCTCCTGACGGCCTGGATTACAATTACGGCATGATTACTTCGACACGCAACCCAAGGGTGCAGGCGCTACGCGCGCTGCAGAGCCGAGCCAAACGCCGAAGGGAATCAGGGTCGTTTGTGATCGAAGGCGTGCGCCTGGCTGAGGAGGCGCTGGCCGCGGATTGGGCGGTGGTTTCGGGGTTCTACACGGAAGGGATATCGGATCGGGGGTCGGCAATCGTTGCTGCATTTACCGCACGCGGCGCGGCGCTTGAACTCGTAGCGCCCCAGGTTATGACCGCCGCCAGCGACACGCAATCACCGCAGGGAATTCTGCTTGAATTGGGTTTCCAGCAACTGCCCACGCCAAAGCAGATTACGTTGGCCTTGATCGCAGACCAATTGCGCGATCCGGGCAATTTGGGCACATTAATGCGCAGCGCATCGGCGGCCGGCGCAGAAATCCTGATCCTGACACCCGGCAGCGCGGACGCCTGGGCACCTAAGGTGCTTCGCAGCGGCATGGGCGCTCACTTCCGCTTGCCGTTGCTCGAGATGGATTGGACCCAGATCAGGGGATTCTGTGACCAGCATCAACTCCGCGTGCTCCTCGCCGACACGAATACCGGCCAACCAGTGGACAAGGCGGATTTGTCAGTTCCCCTTGCGCTGATCCTGGGAGGCGAAGCGGATGGCGCGGGCCCTGAGGCGCGCGCCCTGGCCGAGCACACGGTGCACATCCCGATGCGCGGTCCCACCGAATCGCTGAATGCCGCGGTGGCTGGCAGCCTGATCCTATTTGAAGCCGCGCGTCAAAGACGAAGCAAGGACGAACTCGCATGAAGATACGCTCCATCACCGGCTTTCTCAATCCGGGCTGGCCCTTGGACGAAGCAGCCCTGGATACTCTCGCTACAGTTATCCAAGACGCCAAAAAAGCACTGGAAGCGGAGGGTTATGAAGTTCAGACCCTCCGGCTGGCCAGCGTCCCCTTCCCGACACTGTTAGAGCCATTCACTGAAGAAGGCGCGGTGGCGTTGGCTGTTGGCCTTGGACACGCGGCCAGCGAGCGCGGCTTCGGCTACGTGTCCCTGGGCCCCGCGCTGATCGAAGAACCCCGGAGCTACGCAGCGATCCCGTCCATGTTGGATGCCGCACCGAATGTTTTGTTTGGCGGGGCTCTGACCGGGGCGAACGGCGAAATCTCGATGCAAGCCATTCGCGCGTGTGCACGTCTGATCAAGACGGCTGCCTCTATGGAGCCCAACGGCTTTACCAACCTGCGTTTTGCCGCGTTGGCCAACGTTCCAGCCGGGGCACCATTTTTCCCCGCAGCTTACCATTCAGGCGAGGCACCCGCGTTCGCACTGGCTACCCAGGCAGCGGATTTGGCGGTAGCTGCCTTCAGCGATGCAAAAACTATTGATGCGGGCGCTCAGGGGCTAACTCGCGCTATTGAGAGCCACGGCCAGACATTGGCTGCAGTTTCGGAACCAATTGCCAAGCGGCACGGGGTGGTGTTTGGCGGCATTGATTTCTCGTTGGCGCCCTTCACAGTTGAAAGCGAATCGTTGGGCGCGGCAATTGAGCGCATGGGCGTGCCGGCGATTGGGATGCAGGGATCTTTGGCCGCAGCCGCCATTCTTACCAGCGCCATAGACGCCGCCGCCTTTCCGCGGGCTGGCTTCAACGGATTGCTCATGCCTCCGCTGGAGGATTCGGTGCTGGCCAAGCGTGCGGCGGAGGGCCATTTGTCGGTCAATGATCTGTTGATGTACTCAGCTGTGTGCGGTACTGGCCTGGATACCATCGCCCTCCCAGGGGAGACTACGGAAGAGGAACTTGCCAGCCTGCTTCTGGACGTGGCAGCGTTGGCTATCCGGCTGGACAAACCGTTGACCGCCCGACTGATGCCGATACCCGGGAAACAGGTCGGGGACATGACCAATTTTGATTTTGAATTCTTCACCAACAGCCGTGTGTTGGCCTTGAAATCTCAGGGTTTGGGGAACGCCTTTCTCGCAGACCAAACGATCCAGATTCGAAGCCGCTAAACACGATCTCTAAAACAAAAGAGGGCCACGCAATGCGTGGCCCTCTAACTATCGAAACTGTTCGTCAAGCCGTTTGGGCGCGGGATCGTCTTTCAGCAAGCAGCACCTGGGCAATGGCCCCGATTCCAATCAGGACCACGATTACGGCCAGCAAGAAGCCAAACACCGGAATCGCGCGTACCAGTTCATAGAGCAGCAATCCCACTACCAAGGAAATCAGAGTCGCCAAAGGCCCATCCAGCGTATTTGGGCTCAGACGTTCAAAGAGCGCGCGACCAGCTAGATAAGCGAACAGCGCCTTGCTCACCATCCAGAACAGCAGCCCGGCCAGCGCCCAAAATAGCGCCAAGCTCGAACCTCCAATGGCCAGCGCGGTAGCCGCCAAATTGCCCAGCGTGATTAACCCCAACACAATAGCCAGGAACACAACCAGCAAGATCGACAGCAGCAGAGCCAACGGGGCAAGCAACACCGTGAGGATGCCCCAGCCCATGTTGGCGACCGGGCGTTGGCGCATCTCGTGCACCGCCAGATTGGCCTGGCGAGGCAGCGCATAAAAGACGGGCGCGCCCACCAGCAGCAGGGCAACAAACTCGCCGATGCGGGCGCGGGCCAGATTGCCAAAATATGCGCCCACAATGCCACTGCCAATCTCCTCGCCGCGCGGGAAATTGGGGCCATCAACGCGGGTAACTCGGTAATCCAGCTCACCGATTACAATCGCATCTTCACTTTGAGAGAACCCAGAGGGCAGGACTTTTACGCTACCGGGCATGTAGTAGGTGAAATCGTTCGTGGATCGGCTGAAATCCCCATCAGATTGGTTAATCTCGGCATATACGTCGCCATCCACCTGGCCATTGAGTTGAAAAGCGCCGAGCCCGGCATTGATGTCGCGCCCAATCACCCCATTGTGCTCCAGTTGGTAGCCGCCCATATACAGCCCGTGGTCGATACGAGCCTCACTGGCGGTGCTCAGACTGAAGCCAGCAAAGTAAATGCTGCCCGAAATTTGGGCATTTTTGCCAATTTCCAGCGAGTAGGCACCCGAGAAAACGCTTTCAGCGACCACACCGTTGATTTGAATCAGCTGCCCGGCAACAATGACGTTTCCATCCACCTTCCCGTTGATGACAACCTCCTGGCCAGCGGCGAATAGATCACCCAGGACATTGCCATCAATTTGAACATGCTCCCCAACGATAAACAGATCATCATCGATGGTGACACCCTCGGGGACGAAGGCATCGGGATCGCCCTCGATGCCTTCGCCTGCAAACGCGGGCGTGGCAAAAGTGAGGCTGATCAGCAGCGCAAGCGCAGCAATTATCAGGGGGCGGGCCGGTTTGTAACCTTTGATTGTTTGACGCATAGTTCCTCCGTATTTGAATACTGGTCAGGCCAAAAGTTTGACCTGATTCAATATACGGAAGAGCGTTGCTGAGGTTTCAGGAATTCTTTAGGGGTACCGCCACTTTAAGGGCCGCCGGGTGCAGCGTGATCTCTACCGGTGTCTCTCCGATCAAATCACCATCCCCCTGAATAGCGAGGCCGCCTGGCGTGTTGATGCGCACAGACTGGTACACCTCCACGCAGTTCAGCCGCGTGTCTCGGCGATTTTGCTTGGAGAATAAGCGCCAAAAGACATCCAAATAATCCAGGAGGGTTTTGGCGCGCACAAAGCAGATATTCAGATGACCATCATCGGGTTGCACATCCGGACCCCAGCGCAGGGCCTTATAGCCGATAATGCCAGCATTCACCACAATCACCTCGTTTGCACTTACAACCCGCTTGCGGCCGTCAATCTCTAGCTCGAAATCGTACTGCGTGAGGCCAAAAAGGCTGAGAAAGAAGGGCCAGATGTAGGCGATGCGGCCGAAACGGCGCTTGTTTTTATCGCGCGTCCGTCGCATCGTTTTGGCACTGAGCCCCACACTGACCGCCAGCGTAAATATTTTGCCCGCTACCTGCATCACATCCAAGCGCCGGACGCCATAGCGCGCGCTCAGAATCGCAGCAGCTTCCTCAGTTTTGATGGGTAAGCCAAGTTCGCGGGCCAGGGCATTGCCCGTTCCCAAGGGGAGGATCCCAAGCGGAACATCTGTGTTCACCAGGGCACTGGCCACTTCGGACACAGTTCCATCTCCGCCTGCGGCGATCACCAGATGAACGCCCTTGTCAATCCAGGGTTGCAGATTGTCGCGCAGGCCCCCTGATTCTTTGGTTTCGCAAAGTTCTACCTGGCGGCCATCAAAATACTTCGCCAGCAAGCGTTGCAATTCATCGCGATGCGCGCTGCCCGCGTGTGGGTTAAAGACCAGCACTATCTCTGGTGCGTTCTTTTTTGAAGCTTTAGGCACGAGTTAGGTTGAATTTTTCCATGCAGGCCTATTGGGCAACCAGCTTGAAGAGAGACCCGCTTCGGCTGAGCAAATAGATTTCCCCTTGTTCGTCCAGCCCGAAAGAGGTGATCAGAGCGTCCAAACTGTAGAGGTGCTCACTTTGCCAAACGCCGTCAGCGTCTTGTACAAGCCCAAAGACTTCGCCCGAACAGTAATCCGCATACACATAGACTCCGTTCCAGGCTGGCAGTTCAGCACCACGATACACATTGCCACCCGTCACGGAGCAGCGGCCACTGCCATGGTCGTACTCGATTACCGGTTGAACCGAATCGAAGCCCGCTGGGGGATTGCCAGCATAGCTGTGGCTGCCCTCAAAATAGTTCCAACCAAAGTTCAATCCGCTCGCACTTCCAGCAGAGAGGAAATTGATTTCTTCCCACACATTTTGGCCCACATCACCGATATACAGATCACCGGTTAAAGTATCAAAGGAAAAGCGCCAGGGATTTCGCAGCCCGTACGCCCAAATCTCGGGCAGGCCACCCCCATTGGCGTAGAGATTGTCTGGCGGAATGGCGTAGGGGGAGCCATTATCCACATCAATGCGCAGCAGTTTGCCCAATGGGGAGTTGGAGGATTGCGCATTGTTATTTGGATCGCCCTGGGAACCGCCATCACCCAACCCAAAATACAGATATCCGTCGGGACCAAATTCAAGGTGCCCGCCATTGTGATTGGCATAGGGCTGTTCGGCTTGAAAGAGGATTGTTTGGCTGCCGGCCTCAGCAATGTTGGCATCGCCGCTGGCTCTAAAACTGGCGATCACCGTATCCCCATTTAGATCCGTGTAGTTAACAAAGAAGCGGCCATCCTCAGCATAGTTTGGGTGAAAGGCAAGCCCGAGCAGGCCCTGTTCGTTACCACTGCGACCCACCTGGGCGCGAATATCCAAGAACGGGTTGCTGAGAACTTGTCCGTTTTCAATGACCCAAATCAAACCTTCCTGGCCGACCACAAAGAGGCGCCCCGAACCGTCACCAGCGTTGGTCACCAAGAGCGGCTGGCTGAAACCCCGGCCGACTTCTATCCAACTATACTGGTCTGGGTCCGGAATGCTTGGCGCGGCGATGAGCTCGGGCGTTGCGGAGGCTTCGGACTGAGGCGATGCTTCCTGCTCAGCTGTCACTGTTGGGATGCTCCCCAAATCATCGGGCTGCAAGCTGGTGGGATTGCTCTCTGCTGTAGGCAAAGTTTCTGTTGTACCAGAGGAGCAAGCCGCCACCAGCAGGAGGAGGGGAAAGGCAAGCAACAGTGTGGAAAATGAGCTAGTTTTGATTCTTCGCAGTGTATTCAGCATCAATAATATCGCCTTCATTGATCGGGGATGGTGGGTCGCTTTTGATCGTGGTCTCTATTGCTGCCCGATGTTCCTGAACAATTTCCGGCGGGCTTAACTCTAGAAACAGTGTATTGCCCACCCAGAGGATGAGTGCATCGTCAATGAGCGGAATGGCAAAATCAAGTGGGGAGATCAAATAGAGGAGCGAAAAGACGGGCAGCAGCTTCAGCACGGTATTTACACGGCCATCTGCCATGAGGCGGACGATCAGCCGTATGTCTCGGCCCAGGTTGGTGAACAGGTCCCCTTGACGCTCCGAGACCAGCCGACGCTTAGCGCCATTTGATTTGCGCTTCACGAATCGGATCGGGCCTTGCCGTCAACAGCATTTTTCGCCCGCTGCGAGGCGGCAAGCGCTTGGCGGTGCTCTTCGACAACGTCGTCGGGACATAACTCAACGAAGGTATACAGGCCTACGCCAAGCACCACGGCATCGTCTATGGGATTGAGCATTGCAAAATCGAACGGAGAAATCAAGTAGAGTACCGAGATCAGGGGAAGCGCCTTAAGCGCGACGTTTACACGGTCGTCGCCCAGCAAGCGCAAAATAAGTTTTAACTGATTTAAGAGACTGCGCACCTCGGAATTTTTTCCTGGGCTGGGAATGATTGATTTCGAATCACCTTGTGTCATTGTTCCTCCGGTTTGTGCGCGCTCGACGAAAAAAATTATACCCGTGGGCCATTGGAACTCTGTGAGAGGCGAATCGGTTAGAATCGCCGCCATGAGTGCCCCTGCCCAAACTCCCTTCAAAGCCTATCTCGCCCTTGGGCTGGGGTTGCTGATTTTAGGTTTTTCAGCAATTTTTATTCGTTGGGCAGAGGCGCCCGGCCCCATTGTCGGCTTTTATCGCATGGCCTTTGGCGCATTGGTGCTTGCCATCCCTTTTGCAAATCAACTTCGCCAGGGGAAGACAACGTTATCGCGGCGCGGCATCCTCGTCGCGATGCTGGCTGGATTCTTCTTTGGCGCCGACGTGGCTGCCTGGGCCAGCGGCGTGGTGCTCAGTGGGGCCACGCTGCCCACGCTTTTTGCAAATACCAATCCGATTTGGGTGGGGCTGGGCGCGTGGCTGCTTTTCCGCGAAAAGATCAAACCGGCGTTTTGGCTGGGATTACTGCTGGCCCTTTTAGGAGCAGCCACGATTCTTGGGCTGAATGCAAGCAATGGCGTGCTGCTGGATAAGGGCGCGCTACTTGGGCTTCTCGCCGGTTTCTTCTATGGGATTTATTTCCTGGTAGCCCAACGCGGCCGCCAGCATCTGGACGCACTCAGCTTCTTTTGGATTGGCACGCTAAGTTCTGCGATTACCTTACTCATTATCAACCTCGTCATGGGGCATCCTTTTAGCGGCTATTCGCCCACCACTTGGTTGGTTTTCGTTGTCCAGGGAGTGTTGATTCAAGCTGCTGGATGGTTTCTGATCGCGTATGCCCAAGGCTATTTGCCGGCATCTTTGGTTTCTCCCACCCTCCTGGGCCAACCGCTGCTGACTGCCGTTCTTGCCGGACCATTGCTCGGCGAAACGCTGGGGCGCAACGATCTCCTCGGCGGGGCTGCCGTATTGGCAGGTATTTTCCTGGTGCACAGCAGCCGCTTGCAGCGCAAAACGAAAACTGTGATTGCGAGCCCTCAATGACCAATAAGCAGGCAGATCCCAACCAACGACTGGACCCCGGCGGCTTGCTCCATCTGGCGGTTGTTTACGTCGTTTGGAGCAGTACTTATCTCGCCATCCGGCTGGCCGTTCGTGAAGGCGCCGGATTCCCACCATTTACCCTGGGCTTTATGCGCGCGCTGGTGGGCGGCATTGTGCTCATAGTCTGGGCGGGCCTTCGAGGCGGGCGCCTGCGCATTACCAGCCGGGAAGCGGGATTGCTGGCCGCCTCTGGGTTGCTGCTTTGGGTGGGGGGTAACGGCTTAGTAACTTTCGCCGAGCAACGCGCCGATTCGGGCCTGGCGGCGCTCATGGTGGCAGCCGCACCGATTTGGGCGGCAATCCTTGAGGCAATCATCGATCGCAAACTGCCCACGCGTCAATTGAGCTTCTCATTGTTCATCGGCTTTGTGGGTATTGGCGTTTTAACTGTGCCAGAATTAGCCAGCGGTGTGCGCGCCGATAGCATTGCCATGCTGGCGCTCGTTGGGGCGACGATAACGTGGTCGGCGGGGAGTGTGTTGCAAGCGCGCAAGCCAGTAACACTCAGTAACCGGGCCAGCGCGAGCTACCAAATGCTCTTCGGCGCCGTAGGTTTCGCGATAGTCGCGCTGCTGGTGGGCGAACCTGCCCCCACGCCAACCCGTGAAGCCTGGCTGGCCTACAGTTATTTGGTGGTGTTCGGATCGGTTATCGCCTTCACTTCGTATGTAACTGTTCTGCGCGTGCTGCCGACGCGCATCGTGATGACCTATGCGTACGTGAATCCGGTTTTGGCGGTTTTGCTGGGCTGGTTTTTCCTGCGCGAGCCGATCACCATCTGGACGGTGGCTGGCAGCCTCTTCGTGCTAATTGGCGTAGCCGGAGTGTTCCGTGAACAGCGCCCAAAGGCAAACCGCGCAACACGCGGCTAAAATCTTCGTATAGTTAATTAGCGCATAATGACGCGCCCAAGGAGACATTCAATGGACACACAACGCCGCAGCAATCTTGTCGTCGGCTTACTGCTTGTCATAATCGGCGGTTTGTTTCTCGCAAGTCGCTTCTTTCCTCAACTGGGGCAGTTCTTTACTCTAGATTTCGACTGGCCGCTTTATGTGATCGGCGTGGGCTTGATTTTCTTTGTGCTGTCGGCCCTGGCGGGAGCCCCAGGACTGGCGATTCCCGGCTCGATCATCGCCGGCATCGGCAGCATTTTGTACTATCAGAACACAAGCGGCGATTTCGCCAGTTGGGCTTACGCCTGGACTTTGATCCCAGGGTTCGTCGGCATTGGGACCATTTTTACCAATCTATTCGAGGGCAATTTCTTGCCGGGCTTGCGCGAAGGCTTGCGCCTCATCGGCCTGAGCCTGCTGATGTTCGCTATTTTTGGCGCTTTCCTTGGCGGCCCGGCTTTGCTAGGCGATTACTGGCCCGTGTTGCTCATCCTGGCGGGTGTTTGGATGGTGGTGCGGGGCCTGTTGCGCCCAGGCCGTGGGCCCCGAGTGGAGGTCATACAACCCAAGCCGGATGCCGACGATGAAGCTGAGGAAATAGTGAGTTAAGCGTCAACAACACGCTGAGGCGTTATAATTTTTCAGACGCCAATCTCTACGCTGGCGCGGCAATCCGTGCCAGCGTTTTATTTCAAAGCATGCAACCACTCGATACGCTAAACCGCCCGCTGCACGATCTGCGCATTTCGGTCACCGACCGATGCAATTTCCGCTGCACCTATTGCATGCCCAAGGAAGTGTTTGGGCGCGATTATCAGTTTCTGCCTCACGAAGACCTGCTCAGTTTCGAGGAGATAGCGCGCGCGGCGCGTTTGTTTGTGGCACTCGGCGTGAGCAAGGTGCGCTTAACAGGTGGCGAGCCGCTTATGCGGCGCGAATTGGAAATTCTGGTGGAGATGCTCGCCGAGATTCCTGGCGTGGACGATTTGGCGATTACAACCAACGGCTCCTTCCCCCTGCGTCGTATCCAGACGCTCAAAGAGGCCGGGCTCAAACGTATGAGCGTCAGCCTGGATGCACTCGACGATCCCACTTTCAAGCGCATGAACGATGTGGATTTTCCCGTTCAGCAAGTGTTGGATTGGGTAGAGGCTAGCGCCGAGGCGGGCTTATCTCCGGTAAAGATCAATATGGTCGTCAAGCGCGGCGTAAACGAACATGCGATCCTGCCAATGGCGCACTTTTTTCGCGAAAAGGGCCACATCTTGCGCCTGATCGAATATATGGATGTGGGCAGCAGCAACGGCTGGCGATTGGACGATGTAGTTTCCGCACGCGAAATACGCGATCGCATCCACGCCGAACTGCCTATCGAACCTCTGGAGGCCAATTATCGCGGCGAAGTCGCCAACCGTTACCGGTACGTGGATGGCAGCGGCGAACTGGGGATCATCGCTTCCGTGTCGCAGCCCTTCTGCGGCGATTGCAGCCGCGCACGCATTTCGGCGGACGGTAAGCTCTACACTTGTTTGTTTGCGATCGCGGGCACCAGCCTGCGCGATCCGATGCGCTCCGGCGCCAGCGATGAAGAACTGATTGAACTATTAGCCGCTGTTTGGCAAAAACGAGAAGATCGCTATTCCGAACTGCGCTCAGCCCAAACTCGTGAACTCCCCAAAGTCGAAATGTCTTATATCGGCGGATGAGCGACGTTAATCCGGGCAAGCTCCAGGCAGTAATTTTTGACCTGGACGACACTTTGCGCGTAAACGATCCCCACGCGCATATCTTCTTTCATGATTTTGTGCGCACGTTGGGACTAAACCTGCGTCAGGATGCTTTGCACGACTCGTTTCGCTGGGCGCACGAATACTGGGCCACGTCAGACGATATGCTTGCCGATCTGCAAGCGCACAATGGGATGGAAGATACCTTTTGGCAGGCATACACACGCCGCCACCTGAATGCTCTCGGACTTGAAGCCAGCAAGATCGACGAGCTGGCTGACGAAGTTCATCAACATATGCGGGGAACCTACAAGCCCAAGAGCCAATTGGTGCCCGGCGCGCTGGAAACGCTAAATCTATTGCGCTCCCGCGGCCATCAGGTTGGGGTGGTAACCAACCGGTCCAGGCCGATTTACCAAGAGATTCACGATTTGGAGCTGGATCTACATTTGGATTTTTTCATTACTGCGGGACAGGTGGGCGCTTTTAAACCGCAAAAAGAGTTGTTTGAGGGGGTGCTGAATCTGATCCACTTGTCAGCAGATGAAGTTCTCTATGTGGGTGATAACTATTTCGCCGATGTTTTAGGGGCTGAGCAAGCCGGCATTCAGGCCGTTTTGCTGGATCCCTTCGGGTTATATCCGGATGTTGGTTCCCTGACGATTGCTTCCGTCGCAGATGTCGTCAAATTGCTAGAGAGCGAAGCGCTGATTTGATGCCCAATCCAGTGGCCGGTAGGCCATTGCCGCGTGAATTTTACGCTGGCCCCACCCAGACGGTTGCACGCCAGCTCCTCGGCTGTCGCCTCGTCCGGGAGGAGCGGATTAACGGCCGCTTGCAGCGATTAAGCGGGATGATTACCGAAACCGAAGCCTATTGTGGGGAAGATGATTTGGGTTGTCATGCCAAGGCGGGGCTTACGCGGCGCACTGAACCCCTCTATGGCCCACCGGGACAAACGTACGTGTATTTCACCTATGGCATGCATTGGCTGCTGTGCGTGGTCACACGGCCCATTGGGCAGCCCGAGGCCGTGTTGATCCGCGCCATCCTGCCCGAGGAGGGCATTGAGGTGATTGCGCAGCGACGCGGCAAACAAGCGCGCAAACATTGGACCGACGGCCCCGGGAAACTCACTCAGGCAATGGCCATCGACGGCCAGCACAACAAGCTCGACCTGACCGCGCCCAAGGCTATAATATCCATCGAGGCTGGGGAACCGATCCCGGAGAAAAACGTGGTTGTCGGCCCCCGCATTGGCCTGTTTACCGTCCCGGAACCCTGGAAAAGCAAACCCTGGCGCTATCTGGGCAAACTGCCAAAAGTCGCCTGACACGCGGAGGATGCAATGAAACTACTTGAAGGAAAAAAGGCTCTGGTATTTGGTGTGGCCAACGACCGCTCCATTGCCTGGGGCATCGCCAAGGCCTTTCATGAACACGGCGCGAACGTCGGCTTAAGTTACGCTGGCGGCGCGTTGGAGAAGCGGGTGCGCCCCCTGGCCGAAGAAATCAACAGCCAATTCCTTGAAATCTGCGATGTGGGCAACGACGAAGAGATTGCGGGGGTTGCCGAAAAGGCCAAGAAGCATTTTGGGGAAATTGATATTCTTGTGCATTCCATCGCCTTTGCTAACCGGGATGAGCTCAAAGGCAATTATTACGACACCAGCCGCGAAGGCTTTCACCTCGCGATGGATGTGAGCGTGTATTCTTTTACGGCGCTGGCCAGCGCATTTCAACCGATCATCAGCCGGGGCGGTTCGCTGATGACGATGACATACCACGGCTCCCAAAAAGCTGTTCCCAGCTACAACGTGATGGGGGTGGCCAAGGCGGCGCTGGAATCATCCGTGCGCTATCTGGCTCGTGATTTTGGACCGGATAAGATCCGCGTGAATGCCATTTCGGCAGGCGCCATCCGAACCCTGGCCGCGGCAGGCGTTTCCGGAGTACGCAGCATGATTAGCCGCTTTGCGGAGCTTTCCCCGCTGCGCGAAAACGTGACTGCTGACGATGTGGGCAACGCGGCCGTATTCCTGGCTTCAGACCTCTCCAGGCGCATTACAGGTGAAATCCTTTATGTGGATTCGGGCTTTAACATTCTAGGGATTGCCAGTGATGACGAGGGCAGCAAATAGTGTTTCGCCGCCGGGCGGATGCCGCCCCAGCCAGCCAAGCCCAATCAGCCGAACGCATAACCTCCGTATTGGCAGAAGGCACCAGCCTCGCCGGGAAATTAACGGGTAAGGGTGGTCTTCGCGTCGAGGGAACCTATGACGGCGAAGTAAATTTCGATGGCCTCTTCGTGATCGGTCCTACGGGTCGCGTCACATGCAAGCAATTACGCGCCAAAACTGTGATCATCGCGGGCGCGCTGCGCGGCGACATCCTGGCTGAAAAAGTAGAGATCCGCGCCACGGGCCGCGTCTGGGGAGATGTGACCACCGCCTCGATCTCCACCCAGGATGGCGCCTTCTTGCGGGGGCAAATTCAGATGGAAGAAACAGTGGATTTAGGCTACGACAAAAAGGCTACTCCCGCTGAGGGTGAAAGCGCCGAACCAAGCGATCAATCCAAAGAGAAAGTCACAGAAAAACTTGTAGCCAAGCCCAGAGCAAAAAGCAAGCCAAAAACCAAAAAGTAGACTATAAAGAAAATCAGTTACCGCAACTCGCGGCACTATTAAACGTTTGCTTTAACCGTTTCAAAGCGGGGATCTTCATCCAATGTGCGCTTGAGCCCCTCTTCGAGCGAAACCTTCGGTTCAAAGCTGAGCAGTTTTTTGGCCAGACTGATATCGGCACGCGTTCGGGAAACACCGGGATCATTGCGCGGCGTAAACAACAATTCCGCCTGACTATGGCTCACCTCAAGAATCATTTCGGCCAGATCAGCCAGGCGAGTTTCAATCCCGCTACCGATATTAATCACGGCCCGATCCACATTCGGCGCGGTGGCTGCCGCTACCAACGACCTCACTACATCGGTGACGTATACAAAATCGCGGGTTTGCTGCCCATCAGCATGCACAACCAGTGAGCCGCCGCGCACTGCCTGCCGGAGCCAATTCGGCACTACGGGCGGGTGCGAGGGCGGCAACTGCTGATTGGGGCCAAAGGCATTGAAGATACGCAGGCTAACAGTTTCGATGCCCCACAGGGTTCCGATGGTGCGCACATAGTATTCTGCCGACAGCTTGGAAACGGCATAAGGCGAACTTGGCAGTGTGTTGGCCTCTTCATTCAGCGGCTGCACTTCCTGGTCGCCGTACACCGCGCCGGAGGAAGCAAAGACCACCCGGCGGACGCCTACATCGCGCATAGCTTCCATCAGGCTCACCGTGCCCCCCACATTCACATCAGTATATTCGCGCGGGTAGAGCAGCGATTCCGCTACCCGAACACGGGCGGCCAGGTGGTACACGCAGTCTATGTCTTGAAGCAAAGTCCAGAGTTTGGGGCGGTCGTTAACGTCCCCTCGGGTGAAGTGCACATCTTCAAACAAGCGCTCGTTTTCCCCGCTGGAAAGATCATCAAGGCCGCGCACAACATGACCCTCACGCGCCAACTGGTTGGCCAGCGCAGAACCCAGGAAACCGGCCGCCCCGGTGATCAAAAAATTCATGGTCCAGGATTATAGCATTGCGGCTCATCAAAGCCTTATTTGACGGCCCTCCCGGCTCCCAGTATCATCGCCGCATGTTTTGGCGTTCTTTCCAATTAACCCTGGCGCTGCTGAGCCTGCTTGTACTCGGCAACGAAAGCCACCCGCTCATTGACCCAGTGGAACGGGTGCGGGCCCACACCCGCGCACTCGAATTCGATTTTGTTACCTGGACTCTGGATGCGGCCGCCACAAAGTTAACCCAAGGCGCAGTGAAAGCGGACGCCTATATGGATGATACGGCATCCAGCCGATTCGTTTTGGACTATATGGACATCGTATGGAAAATTCAAACGGCAGAAAGTGAGCTGAGCTTGCTGCACGCCAATCCGGACCCCGCCAGCATATCAGCTCAACTCGAGGAAACCAAGGACAAGCTTGCAGACCTTTACGCCCAACGCGACAAGATCGCTCCCCTGGCCGAAAACATACTGCAGCGCCAGATCGCCGCGGTGGCAAACGACCTCGGGTTGGCTTTCGGTGGACAGCCGATTCCACCAGTGCTCTTCCACAGCACGCCCCTGCCCTGGGCCTTGATCGTCTCGCGGCGCGACGCTATCCAGCAAGACGCCAACATCTCTTTGGAAACCGATTTGGTGCTTGAGGATCACATCACATTGGAGAATGAAGTTGCCAGCGCGCTGAACGTTTCCACTTTAGTCGTCCCGGTAGGCGGGGTGGGCACCTACCCCTCGATGGTCGCCCAGAGCAGCAACCTAAACTGGCTGGCCGAAGTGGTCGCTCACGAGTGGATCCACAACTACCTCACCCTGCATCCGCTGGGCCTGCTTTACAACCGGGACCAGGAACTCCGCACACTGAACGAAACCACGGCCAACCTCGCGGGCAAAGAGATGGGCGCCGCAGTGATCGAACGCTTCTACCCCCAGTTGGTTCCAGCACCTCCAGCGCCCCCGCCAGAGGCTCTGGAAAGCGGGCCGCTACCTCAGAATGATCCGCCCGCGTTCGATTTTCGCGCCGAAATGCACGCCACACGCGTTCGCGTGGACGAGTTGCTGGTGAATGGCCGGATTAATCAGGCGGAGGCTTTCATGGAAGCCCGCCGCGTGGTTTTCTGGGATCACGGTTATCCGATTCGCAAACTCAACCAGGCGTATTTTGCTTTTTACGGCAGCTATGCCGACAGCCCCACCGGCCCAGCCGGCGAGGACCCCGTGGGAGCGGCGGTTCGCGAACTGCGCGCCCGCAGCCAATCATTGGCTGATTTCGTGCAGCGCATGGCCTTTATCACGGGTCTCGACCAGCTCCAGACCTACCTGGCCAGCCTGGATTAGCAGACCCGACTGGTAAAATGGCGCCCATGTCCACGAACCAGCGAATTCTCCGCACAACGCGACTCGCCAGCCTCATTCTCCTTTTCGCCGTCGCCTGCGGCAACCTGGCAGCCCCGACACCAATTCCAACCGAGACAGCCCCAGAAGCGCTGATCGCCGCCCCGGCCGCCTGCACGGCGGTCAGTTCACTCGACCGCGAATCCGTTCTAGATACCTTAAACTTTCCTCCCTTTGGCGAGGGCGACCACATGCGCGGCCCACAAAATGCGCAAGTGAGCTTCATTGAATATGGGGATTTTCAGTGCCCTTTTTGCGCGCAACTGCATAGCGTTCTGCTCGAATTAGAAAACAGATATCCGGAAGAACTTCGAGTTGCCTTCCGCCACTTTCCGCTGATCGGCAGCGAAGAGCAGCCCATTCATCCCAAAGCAGCTTTGGCCATGCAAGCTAGTGAAGCGGCTGCCAACCAGGGAAGATTCTGGGAAATGCATGATTTGCTTTTTGAGCGCCTGGCCGAATGGACCAATTTAAGTGATGAGGATTTTGATGCCTGGCTTCTGGCCGCGGCGGATGAATTAGAACTGGACACCGCCCAATTTAGCGCCGATTTACACAGCCAGGCGCTCACAACCCAGGCCCAGGAGGCCTGGCTCGAAGGCCCAGATTTGGAGATTAGCACCACTCCAACGTTGCTCATCAACGGGCTCCCATATCCAGGTCCGTTAGATGTCGGCAGCCTGGACGCCATTATTCAGCTCGAATTGCTGCCCGAGCGTCAATTTCACGAGTGCCCGGCTTTCACTATTGATCAAAGCCTCGATTACACCGCCACGCTGTACACGGAAAAAGGCGATATTGTGATCCAGCTTTTCCCAAAGATAGCTCCCACCGCAGTGAATAGCTTCGTATTTCTGGCCGAGAATGATTGGTTCGACGGGGTTACCTTCCATCGCGTTTTGCCCGGTTTTATCGCCCAGGCCGGCGACCCAACCGGAACCGGCTATGGTGGCCCAGGATATTCCTTCAGCATTGAAATCAATTCGACTCTGAGCTTCGACCGAGCCGGCCTGCTGGCGATGGCCAACTCCGGCCCCACAGCCAACGGCAGCCAATTCTTCATCACGCTTGGGCCTGCGGCCCACCTCAATGGTGGCTACACCATCTTTGGCGAAGTTCTGGATGGCCTGCAGGTGGTGGAAAGCCTGGCTGCACGCGACCCTTCGCAGGAGGCTGGTCTGCCTCCGGGTGATCGGATCCTGGATGTGAGCATCGAGGCTCGGTGAGTTCGTCTAGCGCGGTGCGCCCACCACAACCAAAACCCGGTATCCACTGGCCGACTGCGCTACAGTTTTCATTTAGCGCGCTGGGTAGCCTGCTGTTCTGGTCACTGGCGATTGGATCGCTCACTTTCGGTGGGTACCAACTGTTGGCTGACGGTGCGGGAGCCGATGGCTACACCGCGCTTTTCCTTAACACTGCAGGTTTGTTTTTCTTAGGTATTGCGCTGCTTCCATCCGCCTGGTTTTCATTTCTCAGGCTTATGGGCCATAGCCCCCACATACCAATAGGATTGGCACGCATCGGCCAGGCCTTAATCGGGCGGGTTCCCACCCTGGTTCTCGTAGCCCTGGTCTTTGGGGCTATAGCCAGCCAAAACGAAAGTGTTGCGTGGCTCTTGCTACCGATCCTGCATGTGGCCGCCGTGTCCCTGATTATGCTCGGCATCCTGCGGCTGGCGATTCGCGGCATAGCGATGGGCAGCGCGCAACGCGTTTGGGGCGTCCTAGCCGCAGGCCTCACGCTTGGCCCTTTGTTTTCAATCATCTTTGAAGTGCTCGCCGGGGGAATTTTCCTCGTGATAGCCACCTTTTACGCCGCAAGTCAGCCCCAGTTGGCAAGCGCATTCAGCCAGCTCATTGATCGTGCCAGCACGGGCCTCTCAAATCCCGAATTGTTATTAAGCGAGATGCAACCTTTGCTCTCTGACCCCATCCTACTGGCCTTGGTGCTGGGTTTGATCGCATTCGTTGTGCCCCTCATTGAGGAACTACTAAAGCCAATTGGGGTCTGGTTGCTGCTGGGCCGCAATCTCAGCCCTGCCAGCGGATTTGCGCTGGGGGCATTGAGCGGGGCGGGCTTTGCACTGGCTGAAAGCCTCACCCTGGGAGCCACGACTGAGGGTTGGCTGGCCACCACGACGGCCCGCATTGGCACGTCCTCCCTGCATATCTTGACCGCAGGATTAATGGGATGGGCGCTGGCCGTAGCTAAAAAAGAGCGGCGCTTTGGACTGCTGCTGCTTACCTATGCGGTTAGCGTGGTACTGCATGGCTTATGGAACGGCATGGTGATTCTCGGGGTCTATGCCTCCCTCGGCGCGCTGGCTGGAAGCGAACTGCTGCCAATCCATTTTGCGATTAGCTCCTGGCTCGTGTTGCTGGTGCTAGCCGCAGGATGTATCATCCTGTTGGTTTTGAACAATCGTCGTTTACCCAGGGCCACAACCCTGGCTTAGTAGTAAACCTTCCTTAAGGAGACAACTGAATTCCATGGATTTCATTCTCTCGATCATCGACATTATGCTGCATTTGGACACCTATCTGGGAACCCTGATTCAGAGTTACGGCTTATGGACCTATCTGATCCTATTCGGCATCATTTTTGCGGAAACAGGTTTCGTTATCACGCCATTTCTGCCGGGTGATTCCTTGATCTTTGCTGCGGCGGCCTTTGCTGGGTTGGGGTTGCTGAACCCCTGGCTAATCTTCGGCTTGCTCACCCTGGCCGGCATCCTCGGCGATAGCGTCAACTACGCGATCGGCCACGCAGTTGGCCCGCGCGTTTTTCGGGAGGATGTGCGCTTCCTTAAACGTGAATACCTTGACCGCACGCACGAATTCTATGAAAAGCACGGGGGCAAAACCATCATATTGGCGCGCTTTGTACCGATCATCCGCACCTTTGCCCCATTCGTCGCTGGCGTGGGGGCCATGACCTATCAGCGATTCGTCGTCTTTAACGTGGCGGGCGCCATCCTGTGGGTGGGCTTATTCACGGCGTTGGGTTACTTTTTTGGCAACCTGCCGGCCGTTGAAAAAAACTTCGCTCTGGTGATCCTGGGGATCATTTTTGTTTCGCTGCTGCCTCCCATTATCGAGGTATTACGCGGGCGCACGAAAAAGAGCTAACTCTGATAGAAACGAAAAGAGCCGCCAATTGGCGGCTCTTTTCGTTTCTATCAGAGTTAGCTCTTTTTCGTGC
>QWJF01000009.1 GCA_009391835.1 Chloroflexota bacterium
CAATGGAGGTGGCATTACAACCAGATTAGACCCCACAGTGCACTAGGCTACAAAGCCCCTACACCGGTGACATTCCTCCCGGCAGCTTCACATCCCCAGCTTGTTAGAGTAACATAAGCACTGGTACAACTATTGGGGGCAGGTCACCTGTATCGCGAAAATAAAGCATGCGTTAATAGCATCGCTCTTATTCCGCTAGAGAATTGGCTGTGAGGTACTTTTCAGAGGAGATCACTTTGAACATTGAAATTTGGAAAGAGGATTGGCGTCAAGAAAAATCTTGGCTGAAGACTTTTTTGGTGTTTTACTTTTTTAGGGTATTGAGAAATGACATCTCATGGAGGCTATTAAGCGACAAGAACCGTGAGTGGATTTTACGATCAAACTTGATACCAAATTTAGAGCGCCCCGGTTATGCAGATCCAGAAAACTATGGGGGTGGAAAAACATTTGATTCCAAGAAGAACAGAAAAAGTACAGCAAAGGGATTGCTATTAGCTAACTATTTGGAGAAGTATCAACCAAAATCTGTTCTTGAAATTGGGCCTGGGGCTGGCTTTGATACCCGTATGATTTGCGATTTTCCATCGGTAAAACGTTATGTGGGAGTAGACATTAATCCAGCATTTACCGACTTCCTTCAGCCTAGGCTCAACAAATTTGCACTGAGCAAGAAGGATTTTTCCTTTTCTCTTCATACTGGCGATTTCAAATCAATGGCTTTCGAACCAGTCAATAGTATTATTTTCCTTTCCGCAGTCCATCACATACCAGACCGAAACGAATTGTTTGCGAGTATAAAAGAACCTTTAGTTGAGGGAGGAACTCTGTTTTTATACGAGCCCAGCCATTACCTGCCACGTATTGATTTGATTACCAGAAAGTTTCTACGTGGTTATTATGGCCCGAAATACCGCAATGAATTAAGTGGGCTTGCAACCCATAATTTTTGCACAGCGGAAGAATTTGAAAAGGTATTTCACAAGGTTGGGCAATTAAAGATGGAAAAGTGTTTTCATTTGAGACTTGAATTTCCATTTTTTGTCAATCGAATTCTCAGAGCTTATCTAAATCGCAAAGGAGTTTTTAGAACTCCCGAAAACTGGTTTATGGTCGAAGGCGCAAATAATCCTCTGCGATTCTTTGCGAATCGGATTGCAGTGATAGCTCAGAAATCCACTCGCTCTTGAACAATAGAGTTCCGCAATGTCGCATACTGCTCCCCGTCAATTATTAATAAACCGCAGTTATAAATTATCAATCGGCCCATGTTTTTGGTGCTCAGCCACAAGGTCAGCATCAACCATTTGCACGTAGCGTTTTGTCATTTCAAGCGTGGAATGACCCAGCAATCCTTGCAGTTGCAGCACATTCATCCCAGACCTGAGGCTCAATGTAGCAAACGTCCTACGTAATACATGGGCACTGACGTCTATTCCTGCTCGCTTTCCAACTCGCAAAAGCAGGTGACGCAATCCGCTTGCTGAAAGCCGCCCACCTTTTCTAGATTGAAATAATGGAGCATCAGAGTTGTGAGCTCCGGTTATACGGTACTTCAGCAATACGCGGCGGGTCTTAATACCGGCCACAACTGAGCGAGCCTTTCTCCCCTTCCCATACGCGACCTTTACCACACCATTATCCAAATTCAAGTCCCCCCAATTTAGGTCAAGACATTCTGACCTCCTTACACCTGTGTCAGCCATAAACATGATTACAGCTAGATCTCGTGGAGTATCGCAAGCGGCAAGCAATTGCTTTAGCTCAGAAGCATTCAGAATGGGTAGTCTCTTTTTTCCAATTCTGGGCATTTTGAAACTAATCAATTGATCCATGTAATCTTCGGCATGGCAAAAACGCAGGAAGGTTTTTATCGCACGCGCATGGTTGTGGACATAACTGTCACTCAGTCCGCGTCCGGCTATCTCCGACAAGTATTGCCTTACATGCCGCGCTTGTATTTCAAGTGGAGCATCAATGTCTTGGTCTTTTAGATGCTCCAGGAACTTCCCTAGCGTCCAGCTATACCACTTTACGGTCGCAGGGCTGCAAAGCATGGCCTGGCGACTTAGAATAAAGTCCGTAAAGGCAACATGCAAATCTATCGAAGCTAATGCCCATTCCTGCTTTTTTGAGGTTTCGGTAGACACAAAAACCGCCTTTCAGTTGGCGGTCTAGGGCGGCGGCTAGGGGGAAGGCATCAGTCTTCCACCCCGTAAATCCCCAACAGTATCTTATCTAGTAGAGCGGGCGGCGGGATTCGAACCCGCGATGTCAGCTTGGAAGGCTGATGCCTTACCACTTGGCGACGCCCGCTTTGTGGGGAATTCTACCGTGGGGCTGGAGCGCAGGTCAAGGCCAGAGAGGGGGGTTTGAGATGATGGATTTGTCGTCTGAGAAACTATTAAAAAATACGCCCGCTGGCGAAGAGTGGCCAGCGGGCAAGGAGAAGCAGGGTTGCAGCAGACGAAGAATAGCCCTGCACAACTATTCTAATAAAATTTGCATGATTTGTAAATAATGAATTTTTCTTCGTTGCTAACTACAACATAACGAAATGCCGCACAAGATTAGCCAGACACCGAAAAACTTTCAACCGCGCCAAAACGTCTGGCCGGAAGACTGCGTAAGGTAAAATTTAATGGATATGGCGCAACATACCCCAACACGAGACCGCATTAAGCTGGATGACATCCAACTGACGCCCAAGCGGAGGCCGGACTGGATCCGGGTGCGGGCGCCAATGGGCGAGAGCTACGAGAACATCAAGCGCTTGATGCGGAGCAAAGCTTTACACACGGTGTGTGAAGAGGCGATGTGCCCGAACATCGGCGAGTGCTGGGGCGACGGCACGGCAACCTTCCTGATGCTGGGGGATGTATGCACACGAAGCTGCGGCTTCTGCGATATTAAACGGGGGATGCCAAACGAGATGGACTGGGCCGAGCCGCTGCGTGTGGCGCAGGCGGTAAAGGACATGGACCTGAAGCACGCAGTGATCACAAGCGTGAACCGGGATGAACGGGCGGATGGTGGAGCTCCGATCTTCGCGATGGTGATCCGGCGCATCCGCAAAATCCATGCGGGCTGCTCGATTGAGGTGCTGATCCCGGATTTCAAAGGCAGCGCCGAAGCGTTGAAGATCGTGATGGATGCGCGTCCTGAGATTTTGAACCACAACGTGGAAACCGTGCCGCGACTTTTCAAAGCAGTGCAGCCACAGGACAATTACGAGTGGGCGGCGGCGACGCTGAGTAACGCAAAGAGGATGGACCCGGACGTGCTGACCAAATCCGGGATCATGCTGGGGCTGGGGGAAACAACCGAAGAAGTTATGGCGGTCATGCGGGACCAGCGGGATTGGGGCGTGGATATTTTGACGCTGGGGCAGTATTTACAGCCGAGCAAAAAGCATTTGCCGATTGACCGTTATTACACGCCCGAGGAATTTGCCGAACTCAAAGACTATGGCCTGGGGATCGGCTTCCAGTGGGTAGAGAGCGGGCCTCTGGTGCGCTCTTCCTATCACGCGGCGGACCAGGTGCGGGCGTTGAGCGTGGTGCACCGCAAGCTGTATGGGGAATTACAGAGTTAACCGAACTATCTTTCAGGTGTAAAATCTACCTATCCTAAGCATTACCGTGTTAAAGCACGGGAGACCAAATGGCAACCAATAAAATAGCAACCCCAACCCCTGCGTGGTTATACGCTGTGCTGGCCTGGCTTAAAGGCACCCCTTTGGGAGGCGGGGTATTTGCGGCGATTGTCTTCGTACTTGGGATATTCTTTATACACTGGCCCCTGTGGCAAACTAACCAGATTTCAGGCTACGGAATTGATCCGACCCTGATTTTTCCAGCAACCTGGTTTCCAATGGGATTGTTATTTTGGCTTTGGCAAGACGGCCTTGCAGAGCGAGTACTTCGAGATTTCGGAAACGGAGTTGGGAAAAGCGAGCGCCAAATCAGGGCTATCTATAATGAATTTGTTTCTATTCCGAATTCTACTGCCTTGATTCTGTCAGGTGTAGGGTTAGTGATGGGGGGATTCTATTCTGCAACGCAGGCAAGCCAACTTGGAGTTTCCGGGATTGTTTTCATTTTACTTTCGTCTATCGTGCCAACGCTCGGGAGTACCCTTGAGCTATTAGGGATCTGGCGTTGGGTGAAGCAGCTAATACAAATAAACAAGCTCTACAAAGAAATTGAGCAGATCAACCTGTTTAATTTGTGGCCAGTTTATGCACTATCCCGCTACGGATATACATTGGCGCTACTGGCTATTTCATTCACAATATTTATCGATGTGGTCATTCGCCTTGATGGCGGAAATGGTCTGCCTTTTTACAACATTATCTATACGGTTTTCTTTGGATTACTCGTTTTCATCGTTCCATTACTCGGAATCAACAGACGCTTGCAGCGAGAGAAACGGCGCGACCTTCAGCGTTTGGGAATTGAACTTAAGAGCCTTTACGATGAAACCGAGATAGCCGTGCGTGAACGCACACTTGAAAAGGTCAACGTGTTGCACAGCGCTGCCAATAGTTTGAAAACACAAATGGAATCTATTCAGAAAGTGGCTACCTGGCCGTGGACTCCGGGGAGCTTGCGCAACTTACTGCTTCCTATTTTAATACCCCTGTTTATTGCTATTCTGCAGCGTTATGTATTAACCTGGCTGGGACTTAGCTAAAAAGCTAGCGGCCATTAACCTGCAGCAATAGCTCGGCCAATGGAATATCTGCTAAGGACTTCAACTGCATATCAGCACCGCTCAATTTGAGTTGGGCGGTGAGGGGATTGGGGACAGCGACGACGTAGATATTCGCGCGTTTGGCGGCGAGCACGCCATTGGGGGAATCCTCAAAGACAATGGCTTCATCCGTCTGGATAGATAATTCAGTGAGCACTGCATTGTAGAGCTCGGGATCAGGCTTGGTGCGGGCGACATCGTCGGCAGTTTTGATCGTGTGGAAACGTTCAATGAGGCCGAGGCGAGCCAAGTGGCCGTGTACCCAATTTTCGGGAGAGCTGGAGGCGACGGCAAGCTGGAGGCCGAGGCGCTGGGCTTCGTCCAGGTATTCCAAGACGCCGGGGAGGATGGGCTGCTGGGAAACAGTATCCAGGTAGATGGTGCGGCGGCTAACCCAGACTTGCTCGCGGTCGAGGGGTTGGCCAGTGAGCTGTTCAAGGTGGGTGTGGGGATCGAAATCGGAGGCGCCAGTGCCACCTACGATGAGGCCCCACTGCTCAACGGCGAGTTCGTGGTCGTGGCTGCGGTAGACGGCCTGCCAGGATTCGAAATCCGGCATTTCGGTATCGAGTATGAGACCGTCGAAATCGAAGATAAGGGCTTTGATCATATGAGGACAGTGATGGGCCGGATCAGTTGACGTGCAGTAGGGCGAGGGCGGCGAGGTCGAAGAGGGGTTCGGAGGCGAAGAAGAGCACGACCACGCCGATGGCGGCGCCTACGGTGGTGAGGTTGAGCCAGCGTTCGCTGTGGATTTTGGGGTTACCAGTCTGCATGTACATGACGACGATGAGACGCAAGTAGTAGTAGGCAGAGATGAGGGAGGCGAGCATGCCCAAGATGGCAAGGCCGACATATTCGCCTTCGAGGACGGCGCGGAAAAGATAGAACTTGCCAGCAAAGCCGAGCGTGGGGGGGACGCCGGTGAAGGAGAGCATAAAGACGGCCATCGCCAGGGCGAGCACAGGCTGGGTGCGCCCGAGGCCAGCATAATCGCTGAATTCTAGCCCTTTGCCAGCCTGTTTCTCGAGGGCAATGACGACGCCCCAAGAGCCAGAGCTGGTGATGATGAAAGCGAGCAGGTAGAAAAGGGCGGAGGCAACAACATCGAAGCGGGCAGCATCTTGCCCGTAAACAACAAGGGCCATGAGCAAAAAGCCGGCGTGCGAAATGGAGGAATAGGCGAGCATGCGCTTGACATTGTTTTGGGCGATCGCCAGCAGGTTTCCGCCGATCAAGGTCAAAGCCGTGAGCGCCCAAAGTACCGGGACGATTTGCTCGCTGATGGAGGGGAGCGCAACAATAAAAATACGGATAAGAGCAGCAAAGCCACCGATTTTGGCGCCGGCGGCCATAAAGGCGGTTACAGAGGTCGGCGAGCCTTCGTAGACGTCGGGGGTCCACATATGGAAGGGGACCGCGGCAACTTTGAAGGCGAGGCCGACCAGGATAAGGGCGGCGCCAATGAGGAGGTAGAGGGGTTGCTCGAGACCGGACTGAGCGGCGATAAAAATGCCAGTGAGCGAGGTGGTGGCAGTTGCGCCGTAGACTAGGGCAATGCCGAAGAGCAGGAAGCCGCTGGCAAATGCGCCGAGCAGGAAATATTTAAGGCCGGCTTCTTCGGAGCGCGGCTCGGGCTGGGCAAAGGCGGCCAAGACATAGAGCGGGATGGAGAGCAATTCGAGAGCCAGGAAGACCACAATGAGATCAGCGGCGGAGGCCATGAGCATCATGCCGGTTATCGAGAAGAGCATCAGGACGTAATACTCAGGCCGGTTGAGACTCATGCGCTTGAGGTAATCGCTGGAGAGGGCGATAGCCAGCAGGCCGCTAAGGACGAGCAGAAGAGTGATGAAGGCAGAGAATCCATCGGCGGCGAACATGCCATTGAAAGCCGATGCCGGGTTTCCAAATTGTCGGGCGGCAAAATAGCCGGTTAGCAAGAGGCCAGCAGCGGCCAGGGCGGGCATGATACGTTCGGAGGCGGCGCGGGCAAAAGCGGCCACCAACAAAAGGATGGTGGCCCAACTCATCAGGAAGATGAGGGGCAGCGCGTGGAGCAGGTCGGCCGAGTTGAAAAATTCCATATCAGGGGATGGGCAGGTAAGCGATGCCGGAGAAGGAGGCGGTTAGCTTGGCGACCGCCGGGCCAATCAGCGCAAAGAAAGGCTGAGGGTAGAGGCCGATCCAGAAGATGAGGACAAGAAGCGGGATGAGGATGGCCAATTCACGGGCCGACAGATCCTTAAGGCCCTCATTCTTTTTGTTGGTGACGGGGCCAAGGAAGAGCTTCTGGAACATAAAGAGCATGTAGACGGCGGCGAGGATAACGCCCACGGCAGCCAGCCCGGCGAAGAGATAGGAGCCGTAGGGGCCATTGGCGACGCCCCCACCCCAAGCGCCCAACAGAATGGTGAATTCACCAACGAAACCGTTGAGGCCGGGAAGGCCCATTGAGGAAAGGGCAACGATCAGAGTAAGCACGGCGTAGACCGGCATGACCTTCCAGAGGCCGCCAAATTCGTCCATTTCGCGGGTGTGGCGGCGTTCATAGATGAAGCCGACGATAAGGAAGAGGGCGCCGGTGCTGATACCGTGGTTGACCATCTGAAGGATGGCGCCGGAAATGCCCTGTTGATTGAGAGCGAAAAGACCGAGGACGACGAAACCCAGATGGGAGATGGAGGAATAGGCAACCAGTTTCTTGACGTCGCTTTGGGGATAGGAGACGATGGCGCCGTAGATGATGCCAATAACGGCGAGAACGCCCATCACGGGGGCCAACTGGACGGAGGTCTGGGGGAAGAGCTGCAGGTTGAAGCGCAGGAAGCCGTAGGTGCCCATTTTGAGCAGCACACCCGCCAAGATTACGGAGCCAGCCGTAGGCGCCTGGACATGGGCATCCGGCAGCCAAGAATGAAGCGGCCACATGGGGACTTTAATGGCGAAGGCGGCGGCGAAAGCAATGAAGAGCCAATATTGAATGTCGGCAGGGATGCCGCCGATAGCGATCAAGTCTGGCAGGTAGAAGCTGCCCTGGTTGATGCCCAGCCACAGGATGGCGAGCAGCATCAGGATTGAGCCGGCCATCGTATAGAGGAAGAATTTGATGGCGGCATACATTCGTTTGGGGCCGCCCCAGATGCCAATTAGGAAATACATGGGCACCAGGGTGAACTCCCAGAAAATGTAGAAGAGGAACAATTCCTGGGCGAGGAAGACGCCGAGCATGCCGACTTCGAGGAGCAGGAAGAAAAGCTGAAAATCGCGGACACGATCCTCAACGGCCCGCCAGGTGGAGAGGATGGCGATGGGCGTGAGAAAGGTGGTGAGGAGGACGAGCAGGATGCTGAGGCCATCCACACCAACGGCATAGCGAATATTCCAGCCGGCGACCTGAATCCAATCGCGAACCACGGTGAGCTGCAGATCAGGGTTGGCGGCATCAAAGAGGCCGAGCACCCAAAGTGAGATGCCGAAAGTGATGAGGGCAGTGATCAGTGACACCCAACGAGCCAGGCTCTCACGCTCTTTTAGGAAGAGCAAGGCAAGAACACCCAGCAGCGGGAAGAAAATGACCAGATTTAGGGGTTGAAGTAAAAAGTCCATAGAAATCCTCAACTAAAGAAAATCAAGTAAGCGAGCATGGAAACCACGCCGAAGAAAACCATCAGCGCATAATTGCGAACATAACCGGTTTGGAGGATGCTGAGGCTGGAGGCCAAGCCACGGGCACCGGTGGCGAGGCCGTTGGCAAGGCCATCAATCACGCCGAGGTCCACGGGGTTTGCCAGGAAAACAGCCAAGCCACGGAAGCCGCGAGCAATCAAACTATCATGAACCCAATCGTGCCAGAAACGCCAATCAACGACATCGGCCAAGAAGGCGGCAAAGCGCTGATAGGGACGGATGATGAGCCAGCCATAAAACTCGTCCACCCACCATTTGTTTTGGAGGGCGGTGAAGAGGCTACCGAGGCGCTTAGCGAGCGGGTCGGCGGCTTTGGCTTTGAGAGGCTCGCGCCCGTACAGCGTCCAGGCCAGATAGATGGCGAGGAGGGCAAGCAGGGTGGAGGTGAGGGCCACGGTGAGATTGAATTCGGTGGCATGCGCAAATTCGTGGCCGAGGGTGTGTTCGAGCCAATTGGTGAGGCCATGCAGTCCGGGGAAATTAATTAAGCCACCCAGGATTGAGAGGCCAGCGAGGACAATGAGGGGCCAGGTCATGATTGGGGGGCTCTCCACGGCCTCTTCGGCAGCGTGGGAGCGGGGCTCGCCAAAGAAGACGAGCAAAACCTGGCGACCCATGTAGAAGGCAGTCAGGAAGGCGGCGGCGGTTAACAAAGCGTAGACCAGCGGATTGGCGTGCAGCGCATCGGTAAGGATCTCGTCTTTGGAGAAGAAGCCGGCGAGCGGGGGCAGGCCAGCCAGGGCGAGCGCGCCGATGAGGTAGACGCGATAGGTAGTGGGAATGACTTTGCGCAAGCCCCCCATAATGCGCATGTCCTGAGGGTCGAAGGCATGACCCTTTTTGGGCTCTTCGTGGTGCTGCTCGTGATCGCCATCAATGGGATGATGAGCGCGCTCGAGAGCCAAGATCACTGAACCGGAGCCAAGGAAGAGCAAGGCTTTGAAGAAAGCGTGGGTTACAAGGTGGAACATGCCCGCCACGAAAGCACCGAGGCCAACGGCGGCAACCATGAAACCAAGCTGGCTGATGGTGGAATAGGCGAGGACTTTTTTAATATCGTTCTGGCCGACAGCGATGGTGGCGGCGAACAGGGCAGTGAGCGCGCCGACCACGGCGACCGTGGTTTGGGCGGCGGGGGCCAAGCTATAGAGTGGAGCCGAGCGGGCGACGAGGTAGACGCCAGCGGTGACCATCGTGGCGGCATGGATGAGGGCGGAGACAGGCGTGGGGCCCGCCATCGCGTCGGGCAGCCAGACGTAAAGCGGAAGCTGGGCCGACTTGCCCGCTACGCCAATTAGCATGAAGAGGGTGATGGCAAGAATGTAACTGGGGTTGATAAATTCGGCGCGGGCAAAAACCGTATCGAAGCTGAGCGAGCCCATCAGGGTAAAGATGGCGAACATGGCTAACAGAAGGCCGAGGTCCCCCACCCTATTGGCGATGAAGGCTTTCTTGGCGGCGTTAGAATTCTCCATTCCGCTGCTGCCATCGGGGTTCTTGTTGAACCAGAAACCGATGAGCAGGAAGGAGCAGAGGCCGACGCCCTCCCAACCGACGAAGAGCATCAGGTAGCTATCGCCACTGACCAGGATCATCATGGCGGCGATGAATAAGTTCAGGTAAATGAAGAAGCGCTGGTAAGCCGCGGGATCGCCCTTGTAGCGCACGTCGTAATGCATGTATCCGGCAGCATAAATATGGATGAGGGTACCGACGCCGGAGACGACCAGCATCATCGTGACAGATAGCGTATCCACGCGGAAGGCCCAGGGCACCTGGAGAGCGCCGATGTTGATCCACTCCGCGAATTTGACGATATGGGCTTCGGGGTGAGCGCTGAGGGAGAGCCACTGAAGGACAGACACCACAAAGGCGCCGCCAGAGGCGAGAAAGGCAACGAGGGAGCTGCCGCGCTCACCGAGGCGTTTGCCGATGAGGATGTTCAGCAGCAAGCCAAGGACGGGTAGAAAAACGATCCAGGGGACAAGGTCGAAATAATTCACGATCAACCCTTCATGCTGCTTAGCTCATCGATATCGATGCTGTGCTTGGTGCGGAAAATGGTAACGATCAGGGCCAGGCCAACGGCGACTTCGGCGGCGGCCACAGCGATGACGAAAAACACATAAATCTGGCCATCCAGGGATTCAAAGCTGCGGGCAAAGGCCACAAAGAGCAGGTTGGCGGCATTCAGCATGAGTTCGATGGACATGAAGATGATGATAGCGTTGCGGCGGATGAGCACGCCCAAAGCGCCGAGGGCAAAGAGGATGGCGGCGAGCGCCAGATAATAGCTGACAGGGACCATGCTAGTTGTTGGCCTTGGGTTTCTTGATTAGCACGATGACGCCGACCATAGCAACCAGCAGCAAAATTGAGGTGACTTCAAAGGGAAGCAGATAGCGGCTAAAAAGAAGCTCGCCGATGGCCTCGGGGCTGGCATAGTCTGAGGCGACGGGAGCCACCTGGCTGAGCAGGCGGCCGCGGCCAAATATGAGATAGATGCTTTCGACAAGGAGCACGAGGGTAAGGAGGATGGCGATGGGGCGCTGCCAACCGCTCTTGTGGCTGGTAAGCAATTGCTCAGCCCCGAGGAGCATAATGACGAAGAGGAAGAGCACCATGATTGCGCCAGCATAGACGGCGACCTGAGCCATCGCGATGAAAGGCGCGCCGAGAAGCAGGAAGAAAACGGCGACGGTAGCAAAGTTGAGGATCAGGAAGAGGGCCGAATAAACGGCGTTCTTGCTGAGCAACATGCCGAGCGCGGCGCCAATGGCGACAGCGGCAAGCCCGAAGAAGAGGATTAGGTCGGCAGTCATGGGCAGGGATTAATCCGGATCGACCATCACGGGAATAGAGCGATCAAACATCCCGGCAGGCACCTGCTGGGGCGTGGCTTGTCCGCTGGGGCCGACCGGGTTGAGGAGTTTTTCGCGTGTGTAGATGGATTGGGCGCGGTCGGTGAAGGAGAGCTCGTAGTTATCGCCGAGGATAATGGCTTCGGTGGGGCAAGCATCTTCGCAGTAGCCGCAGAAAATGCAACGCAGCATGTTGATTTCATAGGTGCTGGCGTAGCGCTCACCGGGGGAGAAGCGCTGCTCGTCTGTGTTCTCGGAGGCTTCGACGAAGATGGCGTCTGCCGGGCAAGCCGCGGCGCAAAGCGAACAACCGATGCATTTCTCGAGACCGTTCTCGTAGCGTTTGAGCTCGTGGCGGCCCTTGAAGCGACGACGCACGGGGCGTTTGACTTCAGGGTATTGAATCGTGACGGGGCCCTCAAACATGGATTTGAAGGTTGTCCACATCCCCTTAAGTATGGCGGAAAATCCGTTCATCACAGCACTCCTACAAGCCGAAAACCACAATAATCACGGCCGTAACAAAGACGTTTAGGATGGATAAGGGCAGCAGAATCTTCCAACCGAAGGCCATCAGGCGATCATAGCGAAGGCGAGGAAGGGTAGCGCGTATCCAAATCATGAGCCCGAGGCTAAGGAAGACCTTCAGGAAAAGATACAAGGGGCCGAGGAGGGGATAGGTGTCTACGAAGGGGCCGCGATAGCCACCGAGGAAGAGAGTGGCGAAAATGGCGCTCACGGCGATCATCTTCATGTATTCGCCCATGAAGAAGAGCGAGAATTTCATGCCGGAATATTCCGTATGGTAGCCGGCAGTGAGTTCCTGCTCGGCTTCGGGCATGTCGAAGGGGGCGCGGTTAACTTCGGCGAGCATCGCAATATAGAAAACAAGGGCAGCGATGGGTTGATAGAAGATAAACCAAACACCGCGCTGAGCCTCGATGATTTGGTTAAGGCTCATGGAGCCGGCCAGGAGGATGGGAACCACAAAGGCCAGGCCGAGCGAGAGTTCGTAGCTGAGCATCTGGGCCGAAGAGCGCAGGCCGCCCATCATGGCATATTTGTTATCCGACGACCAACCAGCCAAGACGATGCCGTAGACCGAGATGGAAGCGACCGAAAGCAAATACAGGATAGCGACGTTAATGTCGGTGAGGCCAAGAGCAATCTGGCGGCCGAAAAGCTCAATCGCGCCGCCCCAGGGCACCACGGCCATTATAATCAGGGCGGGAATCACGGTGAGGATGGGGGCCAGGATGAAGACAAATTTGTAGGCGTTGGCCGGAATGAGTTCTTCTTTGAATATCAGCTTAAGACCATCGGCGGCGGGTTGGAGGAAGCCGAAAGGGCCGGTGCGATTTGGGCCGATGCGCACTTGAATGAGTGCCAGCAAGCGGCGCTCATAGAAGGTGGTGTAAGCGAAGCCGGTGAGCAGTGCAAAGATAAGGATGGTGCTCTTGACAACCCACTCAATAAGCAGGGCAGTTTCGATCTGCATCAGGCGCCCACCTCAATCGGAGCAGGGCCGAAGATGTGCAGGCCGACACTGCGGGGGACAAGCACCACGCCTTTAGGCACGCGGTTGTCAATGCGGGCGGCGACGGGGGACTGCATGTTGTTGAGCTTGATAGTGGCCTGCGCACCCAATTCGAGGCCGAGCTTCTCTGCATCGGCGGGGGAGAGCACGATATGGGGCTGCTCCCAGTGTGTGGCAAGGATTTCGGAAGTAGTCACAGTGAGGCCAAGATCATAGAGGCGGGTGACGGGGACGGCGAGGAGGCCTTTGCGCTTCTCGGGGTCAGTGAGGGCTTCAAAGGAGAGGGCGGGGCTTTCGCCACGCTCCGCGCCGGAGGGTGGTTGAACGCCGAGACCCTGGGTGTTGTCGTAGGTGGTGCCACCGTAGTACAGGTCCTCGCGGCCAATGATGGGCCACTGCTCAAAGGTTTCGGCGAGCTTGCCGTAGGTCAAATCTTTGTAGGCAGGGAGCCTGGCAGCGAGTTGCTCAAAGGCCAGAGAGGCCAATTTGCTTTCCAATTCGAGGCCGAGGGCCAGGCCGATTTGTGCAGCAATCGCAAAGTCGGCGCGGGCACCCGGTCGGGGCGAAATGGCGGGGTAGAAGCGTTGAACACGGCGCTCGGCGTTGGTGTAGGTGCCTTCGCGCTCGGTGTAGGGGAGCACGGGCAGGACGACATCCGCCATTTGCGCAGTTTTGGTCAGGAAGAGTTCCTGCACGACGACAAATTCAGCAGCCTCGAAGGTTTCAGCGAGATCGGGGCGGTCGCCAACAGGATCGGCACCGACAATGTAGAGGTTGGGGGCGGCGGCCAGGTCATCGGCCAGGTTGACGGAGGTAGCGAAGCCAGCATCCCAGGCGCCCTGGGCATTGCCCTTATCCCACACGGCAACTAGGCCGTTGTTGGAGCGGCCAACGTGGCCGGTAGCGATGAGCAGGTTGGCGCAGGCCGAGGCGAGCGTGTGCGACCCGGCTACGTCCAGGCCTTCGCTGCCATAGAAGACAATGAGATTGGTCGCGGATTGGACATCCTCGGCAGCGGCTTTGACGGACTCATCGCGAAGGAGCTGTTTCACGGAGGCCGGTTGATCCGGGCGCTTGGGGGAGAAGCTATCCAGCATTGCGTGGACAACGGCAGCTTCCTGGCCATATTCATATCGAATCAAGCGATGGGCGACTTGATCGAGCTTGGTGCGGCGGGGATTGGCGACTATGAGTTGTGCACCGCGCTCGGCAGCCTGTTTGATGCGCAGCCAATGCAAGGGCGCTTCCTCTTCTAGATCGGAGGCGATGACCAGGACCACATCCCCGGCGCGGAGATCGGAGAGATTGGTGCCCTGCCCTACCCCGACCTGGGCGACCATTTCGCCGCCAGCCATCTGGCTATCCAAGAGGGCTTTGCCGCCGAGTTTGGCGGTGACTTGCTGAATGTTGAAGAAATCCTCATTGGTGAGGCGGCCGCCCGCCAATGCGGCAAATTTGCCCTTGGACTTTTTGAATTTATCGCCAACCAGTTGGAGGGCTTCATCCCAGGTGGCGGGCTCGAGGGCATCGCCCTTGCGGATGAGGGGCTGGGTGAGACGATCCGGGGATTCAGTGTAGTGGTGGGCAAAACGGCCCTTATCGCAGATCCAAATTTCGTTGACCTGTTCATTTTGGCGGGGCATCACGCGCTTGATGACTTCATCACCACCCGACTTGGCTTCGCGGCGGGTGTTCAAGGTGGTGTTGCAGCCCACCGAACAATGATTGCAAATGGAGGCATGGGATTGCAGTTCCCAGGGGCGGGCCTCAAAGCGAAAATCGGTGGTGGTGAGGGCGCCCACGGGACAGATATCCGTAGTGTTGCCCGACCAGTAGGAATCAAAGCCGGGATCGGAGAAGGTAATGATTTCGAGGGCGCGGCCGCGCTGCGAAAAGCCAATGACGGGGTCATCAACAATCTCGTCCTGGAAGCGGGTGCAGCGGGCGCATTGAATGCAGCGCTCGCGATCCAGGAAGATCAAATCGCCGAGGGGGACATTTTTGGCCAGATCAATTTTCTCATCGAAGATGAAGCGGCTTTGGCCAGGACCGTGCTCCATCGTGAGATTCTGAAGGGGGCATTCGCCACCCTTGTCGCAAATGGGGCAATCAAGGGGATGGGAGGTGAGGAGGAATTCGATAACTTCTTTACGGGCCTCGGTGACTTCTTCAGTGTAGCCGCGGACGACCATGCCTTTCGAAACGGGCACCGTGCAGCCGGTTTCCAGCTTGGGGCCGAAATTAATCTGGGGGCTGCCATCCTTATTGAGGAGGGGCTTGCCGCTGGCGCGATCTATGGCGGGACGGCCAATCTCGACCAAGCACATGCGGCACATGCCGACCGGTTCCATCTTGGGGTGATAACAAAAAACGGGAATATCGATGCCGGCTAGCTTGGCAGCGTTGACGACCAGCGTGCCCGCGGGAACACTGACCTCACGATTATCAATGGTGAGGTTAATCAGGTTTTCCGCAACGGCTACAGCGATTTTTTCAGTCATGCTAGAGGCTCAATTTCACTTCGGTTTTGGGGCGAGATTGCGGGACGCGTGTCTCAAAATCTTCGCGGAAGCGCTCAATGCTGGAGGTGACGGCTTCGGTGGCGAAATCGCCGAGTGCGCAAAGGCATTTGCCCTTGATGTTGGTGGCTACATCGTTGAGGAGGAGCACATCATCCCAAACGGCTTCGCCGTGGTGGATGCGCTCTGTAATGTTCTTCATCCAATAGGTGCCTTCCCGGCAGGGAGTGCATTTACCGCAGGATTCGTGCTCGAAGAAGTGGACGGTTTTGTTAATCAGCCAATCCATGCTGACCGAATCATCAATCACGATAATGGAGGCCGAGCCAAGCATGGCGCCTACGTTGGGGACGTTCTCGTAATCCATCTGGGTATCCAACGCTACGTCATTGGCAACGATGAGCGAGGACGAGGCGCCAGCGGGCATGATGGCTTTGATGCTGCGGCCCTCACGCAGGCCGCCGCCGTGCTCGAAAATGAGTTCGCGGAAGGTGGTGCCGAGGGGCAACTCGTAGTTGCCAGGTTTCATGACATTGCCACTGAGGCTAAAAATCTTGGTGCCGGGGCTCTTTTCGGTGCCGAAGCCACGATACCACTTGGCGCCCTTTTCAAGGATGAGGGGCACATTGGCCAGGGTCTCGACATTGTTCACCACGGTGGGCTTACCGAAGAGGCCGAAGGAGGGCGGGAAAGGCGGGCGCAGCCGGGGCTGGCCGAGCTTGCCCTCGAGCGATTCGAGCATTGCGGTTTCTTCGCCGCAGATGTAGGCGCCAGCGCCCAAATGGGTATGAATACGCAAGCTGTACTCGGTACCGAAGAGTTGATCGCCGAGTAATTTCTCTTTATGCAATTTGGTGATGTGCTTGTCGAGTTCGTGCGCCAAATCCCAGAATTCGCCGCGCAGGTAAATATAGGCATCGTTGCAGCCGACGGCGTAGGCGCAGAGCATAACGCCTTCGAGGAACTGATAGGGATTGGATTCCATCAATTCGCGATCTTTGAAGGTGCCGGGTTCGGATTCGTCGGCGTTGACGGCAACATAATGCGGCCAATTGTTCTTGTCCATGAAGCGCCATTTGAGGCCGGTGGGGAAACCTGCGCCGCCGCGGCCGCGTAATCCCGAATCAAAAACGATATCGGTGACCTCTTCGGGATTTAATTTGGTGACAGCGCGCTCAAACGCAGAGAAGCCGCTCCCCTTGCGATAGGTGGGGAGTTTGCTAATCTCTTTATTGTCGCGGTGGCGGAGAAGAATGTGTTCAGCCACTGGCTTTTTCCTTGCGCCAGCCATCGACCAGCTTGACGGCAGATTTGACGGTTTGAACCTCGTGATAGGCGATGCCATCGTAGGACTGCACCTGGAACATGGGGGCCTTATCGCAGGCGGCCAGGCACATAACGGCCTCCACGGTTACTACGCCGTCTGGGGTGGTTTCGCCGGGTTTTACGCCCAAATGATCGCAAAGGCCATCCAGGAAATCGTCGGCGCCGCGCAGCGCGCAGGGCAGATCGTTGCAGACCTGAATGCGGTAGCGGCCCGCCTGTTCGTCGTGGTAGAGGGTGTAGAAACCGACAATGGAGGCGACATCGGTAGTGGAGATGGCGAGGAGCTCGGCAATATCATCCATATCCTGCGTGGAGACGTAGCCATCCTCGCGCTGAGCGATGTAGAGCAGGGGCATGACGGCGGCGCGCTTCTGGGTTTCAGGATAGCGGGCGAGGACGTCCTCGATCTCTTTGCCGTACTGATCGCGCAGGTGGTTCACCGGTCGGTATCTCCCAGAACAATGTCTATGCTGCCAATGATGGCGACGAGGTCGGCGACAAAATGGCCTTTGGAAAGCAGGGGCAGCACCTGAAGGTTCACAAAGGAGGGCGTGCGCCAGTAGCAACGATAGGGCTTGGGACCGCCATCACCTTCAAGGAAGACGCCGAGTTCACCACGGGGGGACTCAACAGGGACGTAGACTGAATCGGCAGGGGCAGGAAAGCCCTCGGTCCAGAGCTTGAAATGGTGGATGACGGCTTCCATGCTGGTGCCCAGCTCGGAGCGAGGGGGTGGGACGAATTTGCGATTGTTGCTGCGCACGGGGCCATCTTCAAGACGGGCGATGGCCTGGCGAATAATGCGAATGGATTCGCGCATCTCGCGTATGCGCACCAAATAGCGGGCGTAGCAATCGCCGCCTTCTTCGGTGATGATATCGAATTCGTAATTCTCGTACCCGGCGTAGGGATGGGCACGGCGAATGTCGTAGGCGATGCCCGAGCCGCGCAAGGTGGGGCCGGTGATCGAATAGCCGAGGGCCTGCTCTTCGGTCAAAACACCGATGCCCTTTGTGCGATCAATGAAAATAGGGTTGTGGGTGAGCAAATCTTCGTATTGGTCGATGCGAGCGGGCAGATCGTCCAGAAATTGCTCAAGGGTGGGGATAAATTCTTCGGGGAGGTCGCGCCAGAGGCCGCCGGGGCGAAAATAGGTGGTCATCATGCGCTGGCCGGATGCCATTTCCATCATATCCAGGATGCGCTCGCGCTCGCGGAAGCAGTAGAGGAAGACGGACATGGCGGCCAAATCGAGGGCAGCAGTGCCGAGCCATACCAAATGGGAGGCGATACGCTGGAGCTCGGTAAACAGGATGCGAATAGTTTGGGCGCGGGCGGGCACATCCAGATCCACGAGTTTTTCGATGGCGAGGCAATAGACCAGGTTGTTGCCCATCGTGTTGAGGTAGTCGAGGCGGTCGGTCATCACCTCGGATTTCTCGTAGGTCTTGGCTTCGATATTCTTTTCAATGCCGGTATGGAGGAAGCCGATATCTGGGATGCAATTTACGACAGTTTCGCCATCCAACTCGAGCAGCAAGCGCAGCACGCCGTGGGTGCTGGGATGCTGCGGGCCCATATTGAGGAGGACAGTTTCGCCATCCAGGGCACGCTGGGATACGAGGTGACGAAGGTCGTCGCTGGTGAGTTCTACTTGTTGGAGAGTCATTGCTTAATCTTTCGGGCGCGGCTTGCGAAGCTCGATCTCTTCGAAGTTAAAGGTGAACTGGACTTCCTCGTAGCCGAGCGGGTAGTCCTTGCGGAGGGGATGGCCGACCCAATCTTCAGGCATGAGGATGCGGCGCAAGTCGGGGTGGTTGTTGATGCGGATGCCGAACATATCCCAGAGTTCACGCTCGT
Organism: Chloroflexota bacterium; assembly: GCA_009391835.1. Taxonomy (GTDB): domain Bacteria; phylum Chloroflexota; class Anaerolineae; order Anaerolineales; family UBA11579; genus QWJF01. The sequence continues at coordinate 18,549 of QWJF01000009.1, forward strand.
GCCAATTGGCGGCAGGAAATATTTCGGTGATGCTATCTAATGAGGGTTCATCACCTTCAAGGGGGACGCGAACCTCAAAGCGGAAACCGTGCTGGAGGGAATGGAATTCGTAAATGATATGGAATCGGGGGCTGCGCTCGGGCCAATAATCCACGGCACTGAGGGCGGCCAGGCGCTCCACGCCGTGCTGATCGCGCAGGCTGCGGCTGGCTTCGAGAATGTGAATGGGGGAAAGGAGAAGCTTGGTTTGGCCGCGGAATTCGCGCGCCTCGGCGGCGAAGTTTTTCTCCAAGTGGGTAACTACCGATTTCAGGTCTACGGCCATAATCTCCTCCGGGATAGGCTCAGGCCCAATCCTTGATGCGCTCGCCTTTGACTTTTTCGTGGAGGGTCATGATGCCGTGGATGAGGGCCTCAGGGCGCGGCGGGCAGCCTGCCACGTAGACATCTACGGGGACAATTTCGTCTACACCCTGGACGATGGCGTAGTTGTTGTAGACGCCGCCGCAGGAGGCACAATCGCCCATCGAGACGACCCACTTGGGGGCAGGCATCTGATCGTAGAGGCGGCGCAGAATGGGGGCCATCTTGCGGCTGACGCGACCGGCCACAATCATCAGATCGGATTGGCGGGGGCTGGGGCGCATCAACTCCATGCCGAAGCGGCTCATATCGTAATTGGAGGCCTGAGCGCCCATCATCTCAATGGCGCAGCAGGCCAGGCCAAAGAGCATGGGCCACATGGCGCGCGTACGGCCCCAATTGACCATCTGCTCAAGCGTGGTGGTGACCACGCCCATATTGCCCAGCTTTTGCTCTATTCCCATTCGAGGGCTCCCATTTTCCAGGCATAGGCAAAGCCGACAAGCAGGACAACGATAAAAATGAGCATTTCGATCAGGCCGAAGATGCCCAACTGGCGGAAAGTAACCGCCCAGGGCAGGAAAAAGACCACTTCGATATCAAAAAGAATGAAAAGGACGGCGATTAGGTAAAAGCGAACCGGCATGCGGCGTGTGCCGGGGCCAATGGGCTGCATGCCGGACTCATAAGGGGCCGACTTGCGAGCCGATGGACGGCGGGGCCCCACCAGATGGCCAAGCGCAACAATCAAAACGGACAGGCCGGTGGAGAGTATGAGCAGGACAGCGATGGGCAAATAATCTTGCAGCATTGTTACCCGGGCAACTCTTTTTAGGGAGACGAATAATCACAGAGCTGTGATTTTGTAAATTTTATCACAGGCTGCTATGAGTGTCAATTTTCACAATGTAGGGTAAATGCTCAGATGTTTTCGAGTTTCCCGCTGCGTAGGGAGGTCTGGGCGGCGAGGGCGGCGCGTGAAACGCCAAAAAGATGTTGGTATGGGATAGGCGGCGGAGCGCCTTCGGTTAGGGCACGAATAAAGGCGACCCAGGCAGCCCGGTGGCCCTTATCCTGGCGCTGTTTGAGGCGCTGGGTGCGGCCGTCGGTGGTGAGGGTGAGGTTGCGGAAATCGTCGAGTTGGGCGACGCGGCCGGCGGTAAAGACCTCGAGCTGCTCTTTGGGGAGAGCGCGATCGCCATTGGCGAGATAGCTAAGCGAAGCCAGGGAGCCATCCAGGTAGCGTAATTGAAGGAGGAAGGAATCTTCGCCAGCCGCGCCGTCAGCGGGGAGCGCCTGAGCAAAGGCGGAAATGGGCGGCGCACCGACCAAGAAGCTGAGGAAATCAATGAAATGACAAGCTTCGCCGATAAGCCGCCCCCCACCCTGCTGCGGATCTCGCAGCCAATGTTCGGGAGGCAGCGTGCCGGCATTGACGCGGTATTGGGCGGTGAGGGGGGCATTGGCGGCGCGGATAAATTCATGGAGCGGCGCGGCGAGGGGGGCAAAGCGGCGGTTGAAGCCGACTGTAAGCAGCGGCGCGCCTTTGGCAGCGACGGCCTTCTCTATGGAAGCGAGCTCTTTGGCGTTGAGGGCCAGCGGCTTTTCGCAGTAGACCGCTTTGCCGGCTTTGAAGGCGGCGAGCGCCTGGGCAGCGTGCAAATGATGGCGAGTGAGGATGGCGACGGCGTTGATGGATTTGTCTTTGAGGATGCGCGCCTCGTCCGAGGTAGCGTAGGCGAAGCCGAAACGGGGGGCGAGATCAGCGGCGGCGCGCCCGCTGGCCGAGGCGATGCCGACCAGCTCCAGGTTGGGGAGGCCTTTGAGAGCGGGTAACAGGGTGTTGCGGGCGAAATTGCCAGCCCCGAGGACGCCGAGCCGAACGGAGCCGGGGTGGGCCTGAGGGGCGTGGTAATCCACCGTTTTGGCAGGCTTGGATTTCCCGGGATAGGTGATAAGAACGCCCATAAAGGGCTGATCGCTACGGATGAGATCGTAGGCTTTGATGCCCTCTTCTATGGGGAAGCGATGCGAAATAAGGGACTCGACCTCGAGAGCGCCGGTGGCAAGCAGGTCGACAAAGGCGGCCAGATTGCGCCCCTCTGTCCAGCGGACATAGCCAATCGGGTAGTCAAAGCCAGCTTCTTCATAACTGGAATCGTAGCGGCCGGGGCCGTAAGAGCGGGAGACAAGCAGGCGCAGTTCTTTGGCGTAATAGGTGCGGCGGGGGACATGCAGGCCGACTGCGCCCAGTGCAACCACGACGGCGCGCTCGCGGGCGATTTCGCCAGCCAATTCAACGGGGTCGGATGAATCGGTATCGGCGCAAATGAGGATGGCGTCGAAGCCCTGATGTTGGGTGAAGGCCGCCGCGGCCTTTTCGGCGCCCTGGCGTTTGGCGGCGTGGATGCCGCGCTGTTTGGCCAGCTTGACACGCTCGGGGTTGAGATCCACGCCGAAGACCTGGCAACCAGCCGCGGCGGCGATGGAAGCGGCCAACTGGCCGAGCAATCCGAGGCCGATGACGGCGACACGGGCGCCAAGCTGGACTTCGGCGAGACGGAAGCCATGCAAGGCGATAGCGCCGAGAGTGCTAAATGCGGCTGCCTCGGCTTTCACTATAGTGGCCCTATCCGGCAAGGCTGCGAGCAGGTTGCGGGGGACGAGCACGTATTCGGCATGTACGGCGTAGCCGCCGCCAGCGCAGGCGACTGCCTGGCCGACGCGGAAGCCGTCCATGCCCGCGCCCAATTCGACGATCACACCAGCGGAGGAATAGCCGAGCGGCATGGGTTCATTCAGACGGCCGAGGGCGGCATTGAGAGTAGTGAGCGGCCCTTCACGGCGAGCTTTGTCGAGGGCCTGGCGCAACAAATCGGGGCGCGCGGCGGCTTTGCCAAGCAGAGATTTGTTGGCAAACTCAACAAGATTGCGCTCGGTGCCTGCGGAAAGCAGGGAAGCCGAGGTGCGGACCAATGCAAAGCCCGCAGCCGGGGTGGGCACAGGGACATCGGCTAGTTGTGTCTTGCCAGTACGCAGGTTTTGGAGGAGTTGCTTCATAGATATGTCCGAGGGTGGACCTGGCGGATTTTACCATTGGGGCTCTATTTAGGCCGTTTTCTCAGGGTGCTATAATGCCTGACCCCGTTGATCAGGAGTTGAGCATGGCAGACCTGCGAGTCCATAATTTTGCCAAAGTACTGGTGGATTATTCCACGCGCATCCAGCCGGGAGACCGGGTGTTGATCGAAGCGACCACGTTGGGGGAAGAACTGGTGCAGGAGTTATTCACGCTGATTCTGGAGCGGGGCGGGCATCCCTACGTGGGACTGCAATTGGTGGAGACGAAGGAACTCAAACTGCGGTATGGAAGCGAGGCGCAGGCGCTGCACACCGACGAGCTGCTGGCCTATGCTTATGAGCATTTTGAGGCACGGATTCGGGTGTGGTCGGAGGCGAACACGAAGGCGACCAGCGGGGCGGATCCCAAGCTGCAGTCGGCAATGCTGAAGTCGGAATCGCCGATTCTGGAGACCCAAATGCGGCGAGGGGCGGCAGGTGAATTCAAATGGTGTACGACGATGACGCCCACGCGGGCCTACGCAATGCAGGCGGATATGGGCTTTGAAGCGTATAAGGACTTCTTCTACAAGGCAGTACACGCGCTGGAAAAGGATCCGGTGAAATATTGGGAGGCAATCCAGACTCGGCAGCAGAAATATGTGGATGCGCTGGCCGGGCACGATAAGGTGGAACTTCGGGGGCCAAACGTGGAATTGACGCTTTCGATCAAAGACCGCATTTTTAAGAACTCATTTGGGAAGCATAATCTGCCGGATGGGGAAGTGTTTACGGGTCCAGTGGAGACTTCTCTGAACGGATGGGTGCGTTATACCTACCCGGCGATGTATCGGGGAACGGTGGTGGAGGGGGCAGAATTGCGCTTCAAGGATGGCATGGTGGTGGAAGCGAAAGCGGATAAAGAGGAGGCATTCCTCAAAGCGGTGATTGGCACGGATGAGGGCTCGAGCCGGGTGGGCGAATTTGCCATCGGGCTCAACGACGATATTGATCGCTTCACCGGCTTTATTTTGCTGGACGAAAAAATCGGGGGCTCATTTCATATGGCTCTGGGGGCCGGCTACCCCGAAACGGGCAGCGTGAATAAGAGCGCAGTGCACTGGGACATGATCTGCGACCTGCGTACGGATTCAGAAATCCTGGTAGACGGAGATGTATTTTACAAAGATGGGAAATTCGTTATCTAGGATTTCGCTTGCTTGGCGTTCAAAGCACTGGCGATCTGCTCCAGCAATAGCAGCTGCTGCTGCTGAAAAGCAATCAACTCGTCCCATTTCTGCACCTGCAGATGATCCATCTTTTCATGCAATGACATAATTTCCAGCTCGGCCTTTAGATTCACCTCATAATCGTGCTGGGCATTCAGGCGATCGCGGGATTCCTGGCGAGTCTGGGACATCAAGATTACGGGCGCCTGGATTGAGGCTAACAACGACAACAATAAATTCAGCAGGATGAAGGGAAAAGGATCAAACTCTGTTCCACGCTGGGAGAGGACGAGTGTATTCAAGATGACCCAAAGCAGAATAAAGGAGAAGAACAGAATAATAAAGCGCCACGACCCTCCAAATGAGGCGATACGATCGGAAAGGCGCTGGCCAAAGGTGGGCTTTTCCGCCTCGGGATCCAAGGGATTGCGGCTGATGTGTCGACCCTCTTCAAAATATTCCACTATGCGGCGTTCGTTGGGCGAGAGTTTGCTGAGATTTTCTTTAAAACGGGCCAAGCGCGAAACGTTTGATTTGTCGGACATGGGAAGCCTTCCTTATCTCGTCTGGAGATGAGGCGATTCTATCCCGCAAAAATATCTATTTAGTTGATCGGGTGATTGTTTTTTTGCTAGTTATCCGCCCCAAAAGCCGCGGCCCAGCGGACGCATTTCCTCGCCAGTGATGAAGGCGCTTTCATCCACTTCCGCCACAATCTCACGGACTTTGTTGACATCGCGCCGGCGCACGCTGGCGTTGAGCAGCGACACGGCGCCATCTTTACCGCGCGCGGGGATCTCGGTGATGGCGAAGCCTTCCTGGCGGAGGCGCTCGACGAGGGCTGAGCCGCGCTTTGGGCTGACGATGCGCACATTGAGATGGCCGATGGCAAGGCGGGCTTCCAACCAGATGCCGAGCGTGTTGCCGGTGGCGAAACCAGCGGCGTAGGCAACTATGTTGGTGATGTTGTTAAGGTCGTTGATGACGCTGCTGAGAGTGACTACGAAGATGGTGGTCTCGGCAAAACCAAGGATCCAGGCCCAAAGCTTGCTGCCGCGCAGCATGAACATAATGCGTAAAGTGTCCAAGCTCTGGTTAATAACGCGGAGGACGAAGATGAAGGCGGCGAGCAACAGGGCTTCACGTGTGAGGATTAGTTCCATTTAGCGATCCTGGGCCGGGGGAAGCTGGCCATTTCCCAGCATAACGGGTTGATACAAATCGGTGGTGTATTCCTTGACCATGCGGCGCATGCTGAAGCGCGGGCCGAGCGTGCGGATGCTCTCCTTGACCATACGCAGCCATTCGGAGGGCGGTTCGCCGGGGCCGCGGTTGTTGTAGTAAAGCGGGACGATCTCGTTTTCTAGGATATTGTAGAGGCTCTCCGCTTCGGCGGCATCCTGCGCGTCGTGATCTTCGTAATCGCGATCTTCGCCGATGGCCCAGCCATTCCGGCCGTTATAGCCCTCGCGCCACCAGCCATCCAATATGGAGAAGTTCAGCACACCGTTGAGGGCGGCTTTCTGGCCGGAGGTGCCGGAGGCTTCATTGGGACGGCGGGGCGTATTCAGCCAGACATCCACTCCCTGAACAAGGTAGCGGGCCAGGTTGATGTCGTAATCTTCGAGAAAGACGAGGCGGCCGCCGTTATCGGATTGCTTGACGGCGCGATACACCTCCTGGATGAGCTGCTTGCCGGGCTCGTCGGCGGGATGGGCTTTGCCAGCAAAAATGATCTGCAGCGGGCGATTGGGAGCGTTGACCATTTTGAGCAGGCGCTCCATATCGCTCAGGACCAGGCTGGCGCGTTTGTAGGTAGCGAAGCGGCGCGCAAAGCCAATGGTGAGGGCGTAGGGATCGAGGAGGGTGCCATCGGCGATGATCTGAATCGGGTGGACGCTATCGTGCATCCATTGATCACGGGCGCGCTCGCGCATGTAAGCGACCAACTTGCGTTTGAGGTGGCGGCGCATATCCCAGAGTTCGTCATCCGGGATGCTGTTGACGGCTTCCCAAACGTCCGGATCGTCGAGGTTCTCGTACCAGTCGGCTTCCAAATAATTATTGAGCAACTCAAACAAACTGCGGGCGATCCAGGTGCCGGTGTGGATGCCGTTGGTGATATGGCTAATAGGGACTTCGGAATCGGGGAGTTCAGGCCAGAGGAAATTCCACATGCGGCGAGCCACCTGACCGTGCAGCTCGGAGACACCATTACGCTGGGCAGCCATCTTCATGGCCAGAACCGGCATGCTAAAGGTCTCACCCCAGGGCATTTCGCGGTTTGCTATCTGGATGAATTGTTCGCGGTTGAGGCCAAGATGGGGCCAGTAATTCGAGAAATACTTGTCGATGAGCCAGTGGGGAAACTCGTCGCTGCCCGCCGGGACAGGCGTATGAGTGGTGAAAATGTTGGCGGCGCGAACCTGCTGGGAGGCCTCCTCAAAGGTGCGGCCGGACTGAATCAGTTCGCGAGCCTGCTCCAGGACGAGGAAGGCGGAATGGCCTTCGTTCATGTGCCAGACGGTGGGGTTGTAGCCCAGCATGCGCAGGGCGCGCACGCCGCCGATGCCGAGCAAAATCTCCTGGGAGATGCGCAGATCAAGATCGCTGCTATAGAGGCGGGCAGTAAGTTCACGGTCGGTAGACGTATTGTCTTCGACATTGCTATCAAGCAAATACAGCGGCACGCGGCCCACGCGGATCTCGAGCAAGCGGGCGTGGACGGTGCGCCCTGGCAAATCCACGGAGACCATCAAGGGGCGCTCCACTTCGTCCAGAACGGGGGCGACGGGCAAATCGTTGAAATCGAGGGTGACCTGATGAGCTTCCTGCCAGCCGTCCTCGGTGATGTGTTGGGAAAAATAGCCCTGATGGTAGATGAAACCAACGGCGACGAGGGGTAGACCCAGGTCGCTGGCTTCTTTTAAATGGTCGCCTGAGAGGATGCCGAGGCCGCCGGCATAGATGGGCAAGGTTTCATGAAGGCCAAATTCGCTGGAGAGGTAGGCAATGGGTTTGTGGAGCAGGCCGGCATGCTCGCGAGTGAACCAAGTGTTTTCGGCGAGCATATAGTCATCAAAGGCCTGCATAGTTTGCATGTAAAGCTGGAGGTAGCTCTTATCGTGGATGACGGCGTTGATGTGGGAGCGCTCTACCTGGCGCAAAAAGAGAACCGGATTGTGGTTCAGGCGCTCCCAGAGCGAGGGATCAATGCGATCAAAGAGGCGTTCGGCCTCAGGGGCCCAAGTCCACCAAAGGTTGTAAACCAATTCACCCAAGCGTTCGATGGGCCGAGGGAGATTGAAATGATTGCGTTTGGCTGCCCGAAATTGGGCCATAGACAAACCTTAAAGCGGGTTCGGAATGGAGAATCTTACCACGCCCGCCAAGAGAGGCAAGGGGCAGAAAATGGGGCGAAAGCGCAATGATATAATGGCCCACTTCAGAATTCGCAACGCGGTAAACAAGCAACATGGACAACGTAGAGGAGATCAAAGCCCGGATAGACATCGCCGATCTCGTGTCTGAGAGCGTGCAGCTGCGCCGCGCGGGGAAAAATTACACCGGATTCTGCCCATTTCACAGTAATACACGTACGCCCGCCTTTGTGGTATTCCCGGAAACGGGGACCTGGCGCTGCTTTGGGCAATGCGCCGAGGGCGGCGATATCTTCAAATTCGTGATGAAGAAAGAGGGCTGGGATTTTCCCGAGGCACTGCGACGCCTGGCAGATCGTGCCGGGGTGCAACTACGAACACCCAGCCCACAAGAGCAGGCGGCAAAAGAGCAGCACGGCCAATTACGGGCGCTGCTTGAAGAAGCGGTGACCTTTTTCCGGCATCAACTGATCAGCACTGAGGCGGGAAAGCCGGTATTGGACTATTTGACGGGGCGAGGATTAACGGACGAGACGATTCAGGCATTCGGTATCGGTTACGCGCCGGATGACTGGGATGCGCTGAGCAAGCATTTTCTTGAGCAGGGGCACAGCGCCGAAGAGTTAATCGAGGTCGGGCTCATCTCGGAGCGCGAAACAGGTGGACATTACGACCGCTTCCGGCACCGAGTGATGTTCCCGATCCGGGACGGGCGCGGGCGGATGGCCGGCTTCGGGGCGCGTGCCTTGAAGGAGGATGAGCCAGCCAAATATTTAAATTCTCCACAAACTCCATTATTCGATAAAGGCAGCCTGCTTTACGGGCTAGATATGGCGCGCAAGGCGATCCGGGCCGAGGAACAGGCCGTGATCGTTGAAGGGTACATGGACGTGATCGGGCTGTATCAGGCGGGTTTCCGCAACGCGGTTTCCCCGATGGGCACGGCGTTGACGGAGCCGCAATTGCGTACACTCAAGCGTTTCACGCGGCGCATCGTGCTGGCGTTGGACGCGGATGCGGCCGGGAACCAGGCCACACTGCGCGGCGTGGACGTGGCGCGGCGGGCCCTGGACCGCGAGGCCGACCCGGTGTTTGACCCGCGCGGGCTGTTGCGACATGAGGGGCGGCTACAGGCTGACATCCGGGTAACGACGCTGCCAGAGGGCAAGGACCCGGACGAGATCGTGATGGAGGACGCCGAGGCGTGGCCAAAGGTGGTTAAGGCGGCGCGGCCGATTGTGGAGCACGTAATGTATAACCTGGCGGCGGAGCGGGACCTGAATGATGCCAAGGTCAAGACGGAGATCGCTGAGCAGGTGATGCCGCTTATCGGGGATATTCCCAGCGCCATCGAACGGGACAGCTATACACAGAAATTAGCGCGGCTGCTGAAGGTGGATGAGCGCGCCCTGATGGAGCAACGTAGCCAACCGGTGCGGCGAAGGCCAAAGCGGCAGTCGCCTGCAGCGCCGACAGAGGCCACCACATCGGCGCTGCCGCTCGCGGCGGGCAACCATTTTAAATTGGAGGCACACTGCCTGAGCATCATTATTCGCGACCCCGAACTGATCTACCGGGTGACGCGGGCACTCAAAGAGAACGGGCTGGACGAAATCTCGTCGGCCGATTTTGAACACAGCGACCTGCAGGAGATGTTCCGGCTCTCGCTGGATGCGCTGAAGCAGGATGCGATTGAGCCGCGGGATTATGCGCTGTATAACCTGCCGCTGCCGCTGATTGATCGGGCGGACGAATTGTTGCGCCACAGCCATGAACTGGATCCCAACCAGGAGCGAGTTTTCGAAGATTTGATGCGCACACTGATCCTGCTCAGAAAGCGAAACATGAAACAGCGCGTGGAGCAAATGCGTTTCCTGCAGGAACAGGCCCAAGAAGAAGGCGACTTGAGAGCCAGCGAATACCAGCCGGTGATGGTACAAAACATGCAAGTCATGCAACGCCTTGACAAGGCACTGGCCCGTTACAACAACCGGGCCTTCATCAGCGCAAATTAGGCGGACCGGATGAGCGCCAAAAAGAGCAAAGGCATCGAAGAAGAGCTAGACGACCAGGACAACGAGGGCGACGAAGCAGCCCAGGAGCGGGCCGCCGAAGAAGCGGCGCGCGCCAGCGCACGAGCGATGGAGGCGGTTGATGCGGGGGACGATCCCGTGCGCCTGTATCTTAAAGAGATTGGCCGGGTGAATTTACTGGATTCCGACCTGGAATTTTGGCTAGCGACGCGGGTGGAGAGCGTAAAACGGATACGGGAATTCACGGAAAAGCTCGAGGACAAAGAGAGCACTCAAGCGCTATTTATCGCGATTTACGACGATCTTTTGGAGGCGCGGCCCAAATTATTCAGCGAGAGCCAAAAGCTGGACAGCGAACCGCCCGAATTGCTGGCACTCCTGGATGAGGCCGAACTGCTGCAGCGCAAGTGGGATTTGAAGATGATCTCGTACACGCGGGGTTATCTAGACAATGGCATGTGGGGCAAAGACAAGCGTTGGGATAAGGTAGCCAAATTCGGATTCCGAGTTTTCCTGGGTTTTTACCTGCAACCGGAAATCCTATTGACCAAGCTTCGAGCGGCAATCAAACAGACCGAAGCGCTGCCCAGCACTAAGGATTACAAAAGCTGGCTACCCTCTGAGGAGGAGCTAAAGCTGGCGCTGGCGGTGAACGAAAACCGGGCACTGGAAGCCCAAACGGCGATCATCAATGCCAATTTACGGCTGGTGGTGAGCATCGCCAAGCGCTATATCGGGCGAGGCTCTTCCTTTGAGGATTTGATCCAGGAGGGCAATATCGGGTTGCTGAAGGCCGTGGATAAATTCGATCCAACGCGCGGATTCAAATTCAGCACTTATGCCACCTGGTGGATCCGGCAGGCGATTACACGATCAATTGCCGACCAGGCGCGCACCATCCGGATCCCGGTGCATTTGTTGGAATCCATCCAGCGGTTGATGCGCAGCCAGCGGGAAATGACCCAGAAGCTGGGGCGCGAGGCTACGCTCGAAGAACTGGCGCTGGATAGCGGCTTTATGGAAGAAGCCGACGTGAAGGCGATTAAGAAAACGTTGGAAGATAAGGGGAAAATCTCGCCGGACCTGCGGCGGCGCTGGGCGCGAGCGACGAAAAAGGTGGAGCAGACGCTACGGAGCGCCGAAGAGCCGATGTCGCTGGAGAGCCCGGTGGGCGCAGGGGATGGGAGCGAATTGGCCGATTTCATTCAGGATGAGGATGCGCTGGCCCCGATGGATGCGGCGGCGCGCGAGATGCTGCGCGATCAGGTGCAGAATGCGCTGGCGGCGCTCACCGACCGGGAGCGGGAGGTGCTGGAAATGCGCTACGGCCTAATCGACGGCAAGGATCATACGTTGGAAGAAGTGGGCCAACATTTCAGTGTTACGCGCGAGCGCATCCGTCAAATTGAAGCGAAGGCGCTGCGCAAGTTGAGGCACCCTACGCGCAGCCATCAGTTGAGAGAATATTTGGGCGGGAACTGATCCGGCCCTAAACTTTTCCTTATTTCTTTAGTAAACACTTGACATTTTGCAAAAGCAAGGTATATTGTTTCCAGACAAGTCTGTTTTACAAACTAATTTGATAAGGAAACGTGATGACTACAGAAAATTCGTTGAAACAACTTAGACGCAAGGCCTATCTTGCGTACCATCAAGACGGCATTCTTGACATTGTGATTGGATTGGCCATTATTGGCTTTGGGCTTATGATGCTCAGCAACAGCTTAGTCGTTTTTAGCTGGCTGCCCGCATTGCTGTATATGCCACTCAAGAACGCGATCACAGTGCCACGTTTTGGTTTCGTGCAATTCGATTCAGAGGTGCGCACTAAAACTCAATTGGCCAGGGGGCTAGCCATAGGTGTGCTAACGATCTCTGTATTTGTTGGGCTGTATTTTGCGGTTGGCCGTGATTCCATACCAGCAGTTTTACGCAATTGGGTTGGGGAGAATTTTATGCTGGTACTAGGCGGTTTTGGCGCCGTGATGTTGATTGGAACCGCACGGCTCGTATCGCTGCAGCGCCTCTATTGGTACGCTGGAGCAATGCTTGGGATCATCTATCTCGGTATCCGTTTAGATATTGCTGAGCCGGTCTATACAATCACACTCGGCCTACTTTTTCTAATTCCAGGTGTGTGGATGCTGATACGCTTCCTGCAAAAATATCCGCGAACTGGCGAAGGCAATGCCGAAGGCTAAAGGAGCCGAGAGCGATCCAGGCATCATCGATGGCCTCGACCGGGCGATCCATTCTCCGGCGAGGCTGAAAATCCTGGCGATTCTCTCGGTGGCAGAGCGTGCTGACTTTACATTCCTGCTGAACCAGACAGGGTTGACGCGTGGCAATCTATCTTCCCATCTGAGTGTATTGGAGGAAGCAGGTTACATCGATGTAAACAAGGAATTTGTCGAGCGAGTGCCACGCACTCTGGTGCGGCTGAATCCTGCGGGGAAAACGGCAATCCAAAACTACAGGGACAACATGCAAGATGTGTTGGACGAACTCTTGAGAAGTTAGATCTTCAAATAGTTGTAATAAGCCACGAGAATACCAAAGCAAAAGGCCGGGCATTGCCCGGCCTTTTTTTGTTAATGGGAGAGGATCAATCCTCGTCGTCGAGATAGGTGGCGTACTCCTCGTCGGTTTCATCTTCATCCAGCGGCCAATCGAGTTCGATGGGGTCTAACCAAACGACTTCGAGTTTGGTGCTGCACGAATGGCACTTGACCTCAGAACCAATGCGGGCCGAGGAAGTTACTTTGACTACCTCACCACAAGACGGACAAAGCGGCTCGTTCATAGCATTCCTTTCGAGCAGAGTTGTCAGCGAAACACTCGCTGATTTGGCTGGACTATACAATTGCGACGTTGAAAAGTCGTGGAAATTGTGTGTAATTTGCGTTTGAATTTACTATTGAGACGGGCCGGGATCGAAGCTATAACCGCTGCCTTTTTCAGTGAGGATCAGGGCGGGATTAGCGGGATCTTCCTCAAGCTTGGCGCGTAGGCGTTTGACGAGGCCGCGCACCAGCGTGCGGCTGCCTGCGCCGCCGTAGCCCCATACGTATTCGATGAGATTTTCGGAAGAAATGATGCGGCCGGGCTGCGTCATGAGGGTGTACAGCAGGCGGAATTCGAGTTGCGTGAGGCGCACTACGGAGCCTTCGGGCAGTGTGACGGCGCGCTTGGCGGGATCCAGGGTGAGACTGCCCTGAGCGAGGGCCGGCAAGCTGGAATAGGGCAATGAAGCGGCACGGCGCATCAGGGCGCGCAGTTGCGCAATCAGGACGCGAGTGCCCATCGGTCGCAGCAAGACCAGATCTGCGCCGGCGCTGAACAAAGCGATACGGGCGTTCTCGTCTTCTTTTTCAAGAAGCAGCACCATGGGCGCGGGGCTCTCCGCGCGTATCTGGCGCACCAAGCCATCCAGCCCGGTGGGATCGGCGAGCGGGGACAGGAAGACCAGCTCGGCGGGTCGGTCCTGGAGGAACGAGACGATGCGGGCGGTTTCCAGCACCATGCGAACTTCAAAGCCCGCGCGCTGCAAGGCCAGCGTGAGGACGGCGGCTTCATCCGCATCGGGGGCGAAGAGGATGGCGAGCATTTTGACGTTAGACTTTGGCGGAGGCGGTGATCTCGCCCACAGTGGCTAGCAACTCATTGGCGGACTGTAAGGTGCCTTCGCTGACATCACCAAGCATGTTGGCAAGCTCAAGAAGGCGGGGCTCGGCGCTCAGGTGGACCACCTGCGTGATGGTGCGGCCATCCTCCACCACTTTCTCCACCTTGAAATGCTGATCGCCAAAGGCGGCGAGCTGCGGTAAATGGGTGACGCAAAGCACCTGATGGCGGCGGGCCAAACGCCAGAGTTTTTCGCCCACCACCGCGCCGACCCGGCCGCCGATGCCCTGATCAATTTCGTCGAAAATCAGCGTAGGCGTGTGATCGGCACGGGCAAGGACATTTTTCATGGCGAGCATCAGGCGGGCGGTTTCACCACCGGAGGCAATCTTGACCAGAGGCTTGAGGCCCTCGCCCGGGTTGGGAGCAACCATAAACTCGATGGTTTCATGACCGTTAGCATCGAAGGCCAGCGTTTGATCTGCAATCGGCAAGCCGGCGGATTCTTCACGAGTTCGAAAATCTACGCCGAAGCGAGCCGATTCCATTTTTAAATCGTCGAGTTCCGTTTCGATGGCGCGACCCAACTCTTCGGCGGCGGCGCGGCGTTTGGTGGAGAGGACCTGGGCTTGGGCGGCGACTTCGACAAGCTGTTGACTTTCATCGGTGGTGAGCTGGGCAAGGCGCTCTTCGGCGTGGGTAATGTTATCCAGCTCTTTGGCGGCCTGCTCAGCATGGGTGAGAATGGCGGGAATGTCTTCGCCGTATTTGCGTTTGAAGCTTTGAATAAGGGCGAGACGTTCTTCAACTTGTTCGAGGCGCTTGGGGTTGAATTCAATTTGCTCAAGGTAAGCGCGCAATTCGCGGGCGATATCGCCGAGTTCATCGAAGAGGCCCTGGGCGCGGGATTCAAGCTCGGACTGGGAAGGATCCACTTTGGCGAGATCGCCGAGAGCAACAAGGGCTTCGCCGAGGCGATCATTGGCGGCAGGCGCATCTGGTTGGGCTTCATCGAGGGCGGCCAGAGCCAGGGTGGCGTTCTCGGCCAGGGCTTCGGCGTTGGCGAGGCGGGTTCGTTCTGCGCGTAGTTCTTCTTCTTCACCGGGGGTGAGTTTGGCGGCGGCGACCTCGTCAACCTGAAAGGCAAGCAGTTCGCTGCGCTTGGCGGCATCCTGCTCAGATTGGCGCAGCGCGGCAAGCTCTGCGCGCAGGTGTTGGAGGGCATTGTAGGCGGTTTGGTAGGCGGCCAGTTCCTGCTCAGCGTCCGCATAGCGATCCAGAAGGGCGCGGTGGCTGGGAACGCGCAACAGGGAGAGATGCTCGGACTGCCCGTGGAGATCAATGAGCAATTCGCCCAGTTCCTTGACGAGCGCCACGGTGGCGGTGCGGCCGTTCACCCGCGCCACGTTGCGGCCTTCACGGCGGAACTCGCGCTGCATGACGACGTAATCGGGATCGTCGAGCAGATCTTCGCGTTCAAGAATGGCGCGGACTTCATCCCGAATCGGTTCAGCGATACGGAAGGTGCCCTCCACGCTGGCGCGGTCGTCGCCTGCCCGGATGAGGGTGGTATCCGCGCGGACGCCGAGCAGCGTTTCCACGGCATCCACGAGGATGGACTTGCCAGCGCCGGTTTCGCCAGTGAACGTGACGAGGCCATCGCCCATTTCGAGGACGAGGCTTTCAATGATGGCGAAATTCTCGATGCGTAGCTCAGTCAGCATAGGTCAGCGTTTAACAGAAATGCCGGTAAGGCGGGAATAAAAGGCGGAAGCAGAGACGCTGAGATAGAGAGCGGGCCATATAACGGCAAAAATGGCGGTGAAGCCTCCGCCACTAAAAACGAAGAGGAGCGGGGATAGCAGCAGGGGCAACCCGCCGACCACCACGGCGACAGTTGAGAGGCGATAGAGGCCGGGAGCGCGGCGACGCCCCGTGACTGTTCGGACAGCCTCGGCAATTATTCCACCGGCGACGGGAGCGAGAAGAATAAGGATGAAGATGCCCAAAAAGCCAAATGAGGTCACCAAACGGGCCAGCGTGGCGCCCACGTAGGAAAGGGCGGCTGCGACGGGAAAGGCAAAGACATAATCCAGCGGTTTGGCGGTGATGAAGACTTTTTGCTGACCGCGGACACACTCCTCGCAGCGGTAGCCCGTGGGAGTCTGGATGGCGCAGGAGGCGCAGACGGGCTTCTCGCAGCGGTTGCAGCGCAAGCCCGTTTCGCGGTCTGGGTGGTTTGCGCAGTAGAGAACGGCTTCGCTCATGCTTGGTTTTCTTTGCCGGTGGCGGGGTTGTTGTCCATGATGGTCAGCAGGCGTTTGTAGAAATAGCCAGGTTCCTGGAAGCGCAGGAAGCGCACGGAATGGTCGCTGGCGCGAACGTCAATGATATCGCCTTGCTCCAGGTCAATGGTGTGGCGGCCATCAATGCTGAGGACAGGTTCTTCACCACTTTTCAATTCGGCGCGGATGCTGGCGCCCTCCGAAAGGACGATGGCGCGATCCACGCTGAGGTGGGGGGCAACGGGCAGGAGCAGGATATTGCGCAGTTGGGGAGGGAGGATAGGCCCACCAGCGGCGAGGGCGTAAGCGGTGGAGCCGGTGGCGGTGGCTATGATGAGGCCATCGGCCACGTAGGTGGTGAGGGCTTCGCCATCCAAACTGGCGAGCAAATGCACAGGGCGCACGACGCGGCCGCGACCGATCATGGCTTCGTTGAGGGCTTCGGAGCTTTCAATGACTTTGCCACCACGCTGAAGCTGCACGTTGAGCAGCATACGGCGCTCAAACCAATAATCGCCGGTGAAGAGGCGGGGAAGCAGTTCGCGCCAATCCTCCGGCTCGACTTCAATCAGGAAGCCAAAACGCCCCATGTTGATGCCCAGGAGAGGAATATCTTTTTCAGCGCAAAGGTGGCCGGCACGCAATACGCCTCCGTCGCCACCAAGCGTGACCACCAAATCAAAATCGCCCGCCTGGAGAGCAGAGATTATTTTCTCGTCGGTGAGATCGCCGTGGTGGGCCTCCACGCCGTGCTCGCGGAAAAATTCGGCAACCTGCTCAGCTTCCTGCCCAGCTTGGGCCTGACGGCTGTGGGCGAGGATAGCGACCCTCTTGAATTCGGACTTCGACTCTTTGGTACCCATGATTGCAATTATATGGCGACTCAGAGGCTTTGGTCGCAGCGCGCCAAAAAGCCGCAGACGCGGCAGCGGGCAGCCTGGTTGTGGGAGCGGGGCAAGGGCTCGGGGCGGTGTTTGGCAGCGTGCATTTCATCCAAGAGCGTGTGGAGGCCGCGTTCCAACTCGGGCGTGAACTCCACGCGGAATTCACGCTGCGGATAACGAATGATGCCGTGGGTGGGGCGACGCCCATAGCGGCTGGCAACCAGCACGCAATAAGCGGCGAGCTGGTAGACGTGCGAGTCGTAGGGTTTGGCGGGCGTGCGGCCAGATTTGACCTCGATGGGGATGAACTCTTCGCCGCTACGCACGAGGTAATCCGGGCGGCCGACAAGGTTGAGGGCGGCATCGAAGAGCGGGGCATCCACACGCATTTCAGCGCCCATATCGGCATAGACCAGACGACCCTGGGGAATGCCGAGGCAGGCGCGCTGGCGGCGGGAAAGCCAGACTAAAGCGAAGGCGATGAGCAGGAGAAAAAGCGGGATAGCGAATTTCATCGCAATTGCAGGTACAGGAGGAGAAGGGCGAGAAGGACGAGGACAATAGCGAGGGCATTGATCTGGCGCGTGCGGCGATAGCGGCGTCCGTGGCTTTCATGGGCGCGGGCGCCGCGAGCCAGTTCCTGCACGTTAGCACTTTCCAGGCCGAGACGCTGATAGGACCAAGCGCGCTGGCAGTAGAGATAGTTGCCGATCTCGGAGGCGGCGATTGGATCGCGGCTGCGAGTCATTCCCCGTTGGCGGCGTCGGAGAAATTCTGCTCGGCCTGGCGGAGGGCGCTTTCGAGGCGTTCCTGGCGCAGGCTGAGAGTGACATCGCCACGCGTGCGCTCGACGAGGCTGCGGCTGATATCGGTGAGGCGGCGCAGGCCGCCGGTGACCGCGTCGGGATAATCCATCGTGACGAGGGCGGTGTAGATCTCATCCATGTGGCCGAGCAGGCGCTCGGCTTCGTCGGAGTGGCCGGAGCGGAGGATATCGAGGCAGCGGCGGCGCAGCTCACCGACCACTTCAGCGAGGCCCTTCATGTAGGTGGCAGGCTCGAGCCCGAGATCGGTGGGAGTGGGCAATTCGCGGTCCTTGACCATCGCCAGCACCAGATTGGCCTCGGCATATTCCTTGAGGGCATCCTGTGTATAGCCAGCGGAGTAGAGCTGCGGGAAATCAGCGAGGTCTTTTTGTAGACCCAGGGCCAAGGCTTTGGCTTTCTTCAGTTCGGCGGCAGCGAGTTTGTCGTCGTCGCGGTGGATGGCGCGGATGGCATTGGCACAGTGGCGGGTGAGGGTGCGGGCCTGGCCGAGGGCCTGCTCGCGGGCGGCAGTGATGGAGTCGAAATTGGCGCGGACGCCTTCAGCGATGGAATCGAGATCGGGCATAAGCTATTCCTCCGAATCGTCTTTGGGTTCTTCTGGCGGCTGCAGCGTGCGGAAAAGGTTATCGGCAAGCGATTTGCCGCGTGGGATGGTGATCTCGCCAAAGTTGGATTCGAACTTGGCGATGTTTTCGGTGAGGGCACGCTGCAGCAATTTGGCGCTGAGCGGCGACATCAGGACGCGGGATTTGATCGGGGCCTCGCTATCGCCGGGCAGGAGCTGGCCGAAATCGAAAACTATCTCGGAGGGCGTGTGGGCGATGCGGACGACGTTGGCGTAGACGGGCTCCAGCCCAGGCGGGATGACCAGCCTGGGGCGCTTGATTGCGGGGCCCTTGCTAGCGGCTTCGCCGGCTGGCTTGGGATCCTTCTTTTCGTCAGCCATCGAGGGACTCAGAAGGGGATTTCATCATCGTCGGACATCATTTCGTCGTTGTCGGCGGGGCCGCCCTGGAAGGCTCCGGCTCCACCGCCAGCACCAGCTTCGTCGCCGCGGCCAGAAAGGAAAACGACGCGTTCGGCAGTGAGTTCGAAAGACGCGGCGGGGGTGCCATCCTGACGGGTCCAGACGCGTGGGCCGCCAGTTTCTTTGTCGGGGGTCATACGGCCCTCAACGAGGACCTGGCTGCCGGTTTTGAGGTATTGGTTGCAGGTTTCTGCCTGGCGGCCCCAGGCGGAGACACGAAACCAGACAGTTTCCTTGATGCGCTCGCCATTGCTATTGGTGTATTGGCGGTTGGTGGCGACGCTGAAATTGGTGACGGCCTGGCCGCCGGGGGTGTAGCGCATTTCCGGGTCGCGGCCCAAATTGCCTACAACGGTGACTTTTTGATAGGACATGAGAACTCCTCCAGTTCGTGGCGCGAGTTGAGATGGGCCTCAACGGCCCGAGGGATGTGATTGGGGTTTATGGTTGGGGCTATGGGATCTCCTTCCGGGTGAGGGCAGTGTTGGGTTCCCGAGCTGAAACGCGCGGGGCAGGGTGAACAGGCTCACACGGTGTTTAGGGCATTATACGAAATTTTGGAGCGGGAATCAATATGGGATTAGACGGCCTCCAGCGTGCCGCGGCGCTTGGCCTGCTTTTCGAACCAGCGGAAGAGGACGTAGCCGAGGGCGATATAGATGAGGCCGAAGAGGAATTCGGTGGAGAGCAAGCCGGAGACCTGGGACAGGTCGGCGCCGGCCACGATGGCGCGACCAGCCTGAATACCGCGGGTGAGCGGCAGGGCGTAGGAGATGGATTGCATCCAGCCAGGGAAGGTGGCTACGTCCACGTTTGCGCCGGCAAAGAGCAGCAGGCCGAAGAAAACCGTGTTGTTGACGAACATGACGTTGCGGGTCATCAGGCTGAGGCAGCCGAGCAGCATGCCGAGGCCAGAGGTGCTGATGGTGGTGATGAGCACGACGAGGGCCAGGGCGGGCAGGCTGGTTTGGGAAAGATCGAGGCCGAGGAGGGTAATGCCCCAGAAGAAGCCTAGCACCACGCCGAGGTAGCCATCAATCACATGGATGAAGGCGCGGCCGAGGAAAACGATGAGGCGATTGGCGGGCGCGCCGAAAACGTAGGGCAGGGTGCCATCCCAATGGTCGCCGGTGATGGACATGGTGATGCCGTAGATGCCGGACCAGGCGCACATTTGGATGGCGTTGCCGATTACGAAGAATGACGCGTCGCTGGAGCCAGTGGCGTAGCGGCCAAGCAGGACGAAAAAGAGCATATAGACCAGCGGGCCGAAGACTTTTGAGGCGATGTAGGTGGAAGGGCGCAACCAGCGGAAGAGGGCAATGTAGGAAAGAACGGCGCCATCCCAGAAGAGGCGCAAGTTGATGCGTGCGGTGTTTAACATGATTTCTCCAATCTGAGCAGTCTTACTTATTGCATGGAAAGGGTGGCATCCACGCGCGCTTTGCGTAGCACGATGCGGAAGATGCGACCGCTGGCGAGGACATAGACCAGGCTGAAGACAAGCATCATGAGCCAGGCGAAGCCGATCTCGGCGGGCGGAACACTTCCAGTGGCCGAGCCGTGCAAGGCCACGGCGGCCCAATAAGGCGCGAGCACGTAGCTGATGGGCGTGGTCCAGCCGGGGAGCATGGCAATCGGAAAGAGGAAGCCAGCCAGTATGTAGATGGGAAACTCGAGGCCATTTTGGAATTGCGCAAAGGCGGGATTGATTACGAAGAGGCCGGCCATAATCAAGCCGAAGCAGATGAAGGCGACCACGGTCACCAGCAGGGAAGCGGCGAAGAGCCAGGGCTGCTCGATGGTGATGCGCAGGTCGAAGAGCAGGGCGACCGCAATATAGCTGGCAATCATCGAAGCCAGCGACTGGAAGACGTTGGCCAAATTCTTACCAAAGACGATGACGGCCATCGGCGTGGGCGAGGCGACGAGGCCCTCGAGGGTGCCGACCCAGCGCTCGCCGGTGATGCTGTTGCCGCTGATGAAGAGCAGGCCGCTCCATAGGCCGGTGAGGCCGCTGCCGACGATGACAAAGATGCCAATATCTCCGCCAATATCGCGCAGCATCCACAGGGCCAGGATAGCGATGATCATGGGTTGGACGATGACGGCAAAGATGATGAAGGCGTCGCTGAAGTTTTGGCGCAGGGTGATCTCGAAGGTGATGGCGACGGCGCGGGCGTAAGCTTTGATTGTTTTGAGGGTCATGCGTCACCTCCAACAAGGCGGACATAGGCATCTTCAAGGGTTGGTTCGCGTGAAGTGACTTTACCGACGCGGCGGCCATCGAAGATGGCCATCAAGTCGGGGATGGCTTCCGAGCCACGCGGAGTCTGCACGGTAAGGATCTGGCGCTGATCGCGATTTTCAACCGAGACGTTATCCACGAATTTCTGCTTGCGAATCTTTTCCAGCAGATCATCCTGAACGCCGAAAACCTCGACTTCGATGACGGACAAATCGAGGACAAGCTTCTTGAGTTCCTCGGGGGTATCCAGGGCGACGATGTTGCCTTTATCAATGACGGCGATGCGCTGGCAGAGCATGTCGGCTTCGAACATGTAATGGGTGGTGAGCAGGATGGTTTTCTTCTCGGCCTGCAGGTTGCGGATCACCAGGCGCAATTCGCGCGCGCCGACCGGATCGAGGCCGATGGTGGGCTCATCGAGGAAGAGTATCTGTGGGTCGTGGATGAGGGCGCGGGCGATATGCAAGCGCTGCTTCATGCCGCGCGAATAGCCCTCGACCTTTTCGTTGCCGCGATCTTTGAGACCGACAAGGTCGAGCAGGTAGGGGATGCGCTTGGCGGCCACCGCGGGCTCGACATGATAAAGGCTGGCGAAATAGCGCAGGTTGTCAATACCCGAAAGACGCCAATAGAGGCCGCGCTCGCCGCCGAAGATGAAGCCGATGGTGGAGCTGATCTTCTGGGACTCGTGCTCAACATCGAAGCCCCCCACCCTGGCGCTGCCGCTGGTGGGGATAAGCAAAGTGGTGAGCATTTTTACGGTAGTGGTTTTGCCTGCGCCGTTGGGGCCGAGCAAGCCGAACAACTCACCATCCCCGACGGCGAAAGACACATCATCCACGGCGACCACTTCTTTTGACTCGCGACGGAAGCGGCCAACATTGGTGGTAAAGACGCGTCGCAAGTGGTCCACTTGAATAGCGTTCAAGGAAAACTCCTCTAAATTGTCGTCTCAGGGCTGGGGCAGACTGGGTGTTCTGTTGTTTGTACTTTTACCACACGTGGAAAGTTCAACGTGCAATCATCTGATTATACCGCGCTTATTCTTCCAGCGCCCACACCTGCAAATCCGAGAAGGACACGGACTGGGTTCCGGAGCCATCCTGACGGATAAAGACGCCGAGACGCCCAACGAAAAGGATAGGGTCGGAGGTGGTGAAAATAAGGGTATCGTTGACGAAGAAGCGCAGTTGGCTGCCACTGGCCCAAACGGCGATGCGGCTGACGCTGGGAGCCACCGCGGGGACCACCAAGCTGGTGACCCAACTCTCGTGAATGACAAGCGAACCATTGTGGAAGCGATCTACTTTGGCGCGGCCATCGCAAGAAAGGGCAAAACGGTAGTGGTTTCCGGAGGAATTGTTGCGCACGACCAGGCCGTATTCATCCTCGCCGTCGCAGATACTGGGGCTGGCGGTAATCTCGGCGTAGAAATCGCGATAAGCGACTTCGTTGCGAGCGCTGAGCACCAAACCGTTGGCGAGTTGGGTGCGGAGGGTGAGGCGGCCATTGGCCACCAGGGCGCTGCTGTTATCCGATTGGCTGGTATCCCAATATTCGTCGTCGGCGAAATCTTCGCTGAGGAGCAGCGCACCGACGCCGGGGTGCAGGTTGGGCGTGGGGCTGGGCTCGGCGGTGGCGGTTGGGGTGTGGGTGGCGGTGGCCGGGAACCAGTCGATGGTGGCGGTGGGGGACGCGGTAGGCAGCGAAGTTTCGGTGGGCGCTGACGGTTCGGCGGGGGCGCAGGCGGCCAGGAGCAAGAGGAATGTGAGGGCGTAACGGATGCGCATTTGGGGGTGATTATAGCCAGCGGAAGCGGGCCGAGCGGCTTAGCTCTGCGTTAGAATATTCGCACTTCAAAATAAACAAAGGTGATCTATGCGCATACTGGTGCGTTCCAAATTGCATAAAGCCACGGTGACGGAAGCCAATCCGGACTACGTGGGCAGTATTACGATCGACGCCGAGCTGGTCGAAAAGGCGGGCTTCTGGCCGGGCGAAAAGGTGTTGGTGGTGAGCAACAAGACGGGCGAGCGGCTGGAGACCTACGTGATCGTGGGGGAGCGGGGCAGCGGGGAAATCACGATGAACGGGGGCGCGGCGCATAAGATCAAGGTGGGGGAAGAGATCATCGTAATGGCCTTCGAGATCAGCGACAAGCCCGTGGAAACAAACTTTATCCTGGTGGACAAAAAGAACCGCTTCGTCCGTTATTTATGACCCGGAAAAAATCGAACGCCGCTGTGAGCGGCGTTTTTTATTTGGCGTAACGGGCGCGGATGTTGGGGATGAGATAGTCGTTGAAGCTACGCTCGACGTCGTACTCGGGCTGCCAGCCCCAATCCTCTCGAGCAGGCTGATCGTCGGCATCCATCGGCCAGGAATCGACGATGGCCTGGCGTTTGGCGTGAGGCTCGAAGGTAATCTGAGCCTCCGGAAAAGCGGCAAGGACGCGGGTACGGAAATCGTCCGCGGAGAGCGAGAAGGCGGTGACGTTGTAGACGGTGCGGCTGAGGGCAGAAAGCGGGACGTTAACCAGATCGAGCAGGGCTTTGACGCCATCGGGCATAGCCATGAAGGGGATGGTGGTATCGGGGCGCACGAAGCAGGCGTAGGGTTCACCTTTGGCGGCGGCGTGGAGCATTTCGGGGCCGTAATCGCTGGTGCCGCCGCTGGGGGCGGTGAAGGCGCTGACCAAGCCGGGGAAGCGCACGGCACGAAAATCGAGCTTGACAGGTTCCTTTTCGGCGAGTTGCTTGTAATTGCGGGAATAGTAGGTGCCGAGTTGCTCGCCATAGAGCTTGTTGGCGCCATACATCGTGGTGGGGTTGTTCCACTCCCACTGCTGGACGCGTGGATGGGCGGCTTTGGTTTCCAGGTCGGGCATGCCATAGACGGCAATCGAGCTGGGGTAGATGAACTGGACGGGTTTGCCGCGCCACTGGGATTGCTCGGCGGCTAGCTCAAGCAGGCCGAGCGTGCCCTCGACATTGACCTGGTGGGCGGCGACGGGGGAGTACTCAGCGCGGGTGGAGAGCAGCGCGGCGAGGTGGAAGATCACATCAATTTCGTATTCGGAGACCAGGCGATCCAGCAGGCTTTTGTCGGTGATGCTGCCCTTGATGTGGGTACAGAGCGGGGCTATGTCCGGGGGCATATCAGAGAGATCGAGGGTGAGGATGAGATCGGGTTCGGCTTCGCTAAGCTGATGCACGAGCGCCTGCCCGATCTCGCCAGCTGCGCCGGTGATGAGAATGACTTTTTTGCGCATAGGGCGGTCATTATAATGCGGCGCGCGGCGAAATTGATTTTTCGGGGGCAATTTGGGGAGTTTTCAGCGAAAAGTTGCGATTTGGGCGGCTTGACATCGAACGAATGTTCGTGTAGGATGTTAGCACAAATGAACGAAAAAAGTTCAAGGAGCACTTAATTATGATGATGGCGAAGCGACGCAAAGGGTTGAGCGAACGACACAAGAAAATTCTGGAAGTGCTGGAGCGCTACCAGGGCGATGTGGGCTACCCACCCTCAATCCGAGAAATCGGCAAGGAAGCCAACATCTCTTCGACTTCGGTGGTGAATTACTATCTGAACCAGCTCGAAGAAGAAGGCTATATTGAGCGAGACCGCAAGATCTCGCGCGGTGTGCGCCTGGTCAAGACGCTGGCTGGACCGATCCAGAATGCGGCTGAGGCAGTGCGTTCGGCCCTGGAAGATTTGATCTCGGTGCCTGTAATCGGGCGAATCGTAGCCAGCGAACCGGTACAGGTGCCAGCTTCCGATTTCTCGTACTACGACCCAGAAAGCAGCGTGCAAATCGCGCGCAACCTGCTGGCCAGCGGCGACAAGGAAGCTGACTTGTTTGCGCTGGAAGTGGAGGGCGATTCGATGATCGACGCGATGGTTAACGATGGCGATATCGTGGTGATGAAGCGGGCGCAGGATGCCCGCAACGGCGAGATGGTGGCCGTGTGGCTGACCGACAGGGACGAAACCACTCTGAAATATTTCTACAAAGAGGGCACCGGCATTCGTTTGCAGCCCGCCAACCCCACGATGCAACCGATTTATGTGGACAACCCGCAAGCGGTGCAGATCCAGGGCAAGGTGGTAATGGTGATCCGGCAGATGGAAAGCCGTCCCATGTAAGCTGCCCGCCCGCCGCCACGCTCCAAGACTTTCAAAGCCCGCTCAATGAGCGGGCTTTTTTCTTTGCCCGGAAGCGCCTGAATCACCGTTAGAATAGCCGGATGACGATTCCCAATCGGACCAGGGCGCTGGTGACGCTGATTGACGAAATTGCGGCCGACGAGGGATATGCGCTGACGCGCTTTTCCCAGGATTGGATTCTACGGTTGGAGAAAGGTGGCACGGCGCGGCACGTATTTGGCTACAACTTCGAGGTCAATTCAGCGACGGCGCAGTTGCTGGCCGCCGATAAAGCGGCAACGGCCGATTTGCTCGCGCATGTCGGGGTGCCGGTGGTGGAACACCGGCTATTTCTGCACCCGCGACTGGCGGGCTATGTATCGGCGCAGGGTAACTGGGACGCGATGCAGCGCTACGCGCAGGAGCGGGGCTACCCACTCGTGGTGAAGCCCAACGAGGGCACGGGGGGCGATGATATATACAAAGTGGGGAGCGCGCTGGAACTGGAGCAAGCGGTGAGCGAACTTTTTGAGGGGCACCGGGCGATCACGCTGTCACCTTTTCTGGAGATCGAACAGGAATACCGGGTGGTGGGACTGGATGGGGAAAACCTCTTGATTTACGGCAAGGAGCGGCCGCGGGTGCTGGGGGATGGACAGGCCACGGTGCTGGAACTGATCGAGCAACTGCACCTTGAGGAGCGGCTGAGCGAGGAGCAGGCCAGGCGCATCCTGGATAATCAACAGGGCAATTTAAAGCAGGTGCTGGCTGAGGGGCAGGAACTGGTGGTGGGGTGGAAGCACAATTTGGGGGAAGGCGCCAAACCGTTGATGGTGGAGAACGGATCGCTGGCTGATCAGTTGGGGGCGCTGGCGAAGGCGGCGCGCGAGGCGCTAAGGATTCGCTTTGCCTCGGTGGATATCGTTGAAGTCAATGGGACTTTCTCGGTGCTGGAAATCAATGCGGGGGTGATGATGGAGTATTTTGTGCGGCATTATCCCGATCTACGGCCACAGGTAAAGGCGATCTATGCCAAAGCTGTGGCGGCAATGTTTACGGACTGAATGAGGCCAGGGCGGGCCTCCTTTGATAGAATTCCCTCGTGCCCGCCCATCTCTTACCGGTAGGAATGCCGATCTCCAAACGACTGCTTGATTTAGCCATTGTGCTAGTGACTGCCCTATTGTGGCTGCCGATCCTGGCGGTTCTAGCGCTGCTAGTGCGGCTGATGCACGGCGCACCGGTGCTGTTCCGGCATCAGAGGCCGGGTTATCGGGCCGTACCTTTTACGTTGTACAAATTCCGGACGATGAGCGAGGCGCGGCACAGCAGCGGCACATTGCGTAGTGACGCCGAGCGGCTGACCCCCTTTGGACGCTTCCTGCGCTCGCTCAGTTTGGATGAATTGCCCGAACTCTACAATGTGCTACGTGGGGAGATGAGCCTGGTGGGGCCGCGGCCTTTGCTGATGCGCTATCTGGAGCGCTACTCGCCCGAGCAGGCCCGGCGGCACGCGACCCCTCCCGGGATCACGGGCTGGGCGCAAATCAACGGGCGCAATAACGTAAGCTGGGAGGACAAGTTCCAGCTGGACGTGTGGTACGTGGATCATTGGAGTCTTTGGCTGGATCTCAAGATTTTGCTGCTCTCAATTCCGAAAGTGCTTTTTCGAGAGGGCATCAACCAGCCGGGCAATGCCACCGCAATGGAATTCATGGGCAACTCGTCTACGGAGAAAAAAGGTTAATGCGCGCCCCTGAAGACCTCTACCGTGAGATGAGCCGCATCCGGCACTTTGAGGAAACTGTGCTGGATGCTTTTCCGAGCGGCGTTTTCTACGGAACCACGCACACGTATCTGGGCCAGGAAGCCAACGCCGTGGCGGTGCTGAGCCAGCGTGCCGCGGGGGATATCGTGTTTAGCAATCACCGCTGTCACGGCCACTTTATTGCTTATGGGGGCGACATGCGGGCGCTCTTTGCCGAACTAATGGGCAAACCGACCGGGGTTTGTGGCGGCAAAGGCGGCTCACAACATTTGCATTGGAAAGACTTTTATTCAAACGGGGTGCTGGGCAGCACCGCGCCTGTGGCAACCGGGGCCGCCCTGGCAGAGAAGGCCAAAGGCAGCGGGGCAGCGACGGTTATCTTCCTGGGGGACGGTGCGCTGGGCCAGGGCGTGCTCTACGAAAGCCTGAATATGGCGGCGCTCTGGGGAGCGCCAATCCTATTTGTGTTAGAAGACAATGCCATCGCCCAGACTACGCCACGAGAGCTGGCGCTGGCCGGCGATATCCAGGCGCGTTTCGAAGCTTTCGGGATCCAGAGCACTGCTCTAAACAGCAGCGATGTAGAAGAGATCGGCTCAGCCGCGGAACCGCTGCTGGGGGCCGTGCGGGCAGGCGAGGGGCCGCGGGCGCTGGTGGTACAAACGGTGCGTTTCGGGCCGCACTCCAAAGGGGACGATACCCGCGATGCTCATAAAATGGCCAAGCTGCGCGCGGCGCGTGACCCACTGGAGATTCTTGGGGCGCGGCTGAAGGCGGACGAACGCATAAAGATCGAGGCGGCGGCAAAGGCCGAAGTCCAGGAAGCCTTCGCACAGGCGCAGAAAGACCCGGAGGCGGTATGAGCAGCGTGCTGCAGGCGCTCAATCAGGGATTGCATGCCGCCTTTGAGGCGGATGATCGCGTGGTTTTGATTGGCGAGGATTTGCTCGACCCGTACGGGGGGGCGTTCAAGGTGAGCCGGGGGCTATCCAGCAAGTACCCGCAAAGGGTGATGACCAGTCCGGTCTCCGAGGCGGGGATTGTGGGCGTAGCGGGCGGGATGGCACTGCGCGGGCTGCGCCCTGTGGTCGAGATTATGTTTGGGGATTTCAGCACACTGATCGCCGACCAGATGATCAATGGGCTGAGCAAATTCCAGGGGATGTACAACGGGCAGGCACAAGTGCCAGTGGTGGTGCGCACGCCGATGGGCGGGCGGCGGGGCTACGGGCCGACGCACAGCCAAACGCTGGAGAAACTCTATTTGGGCGTGCCCGGGCTGCGCACGCTGGCCGCCAACACGCTGAGCGATCCGGGGGCGCTTTTGAAGGCGGCGATCCTTGAGGATGATGGCCCGGTGCTGTTTGTGGAGAATAAATTATTGTACGCCAAGCCCGTGCTGGATGCGGAAACACTGAAGGATTTTGAGGTCGAGGTACAGGCTATTGATGCGGGCTACGCGCCAACGCACCTGTTAAAACTAAAAGGCTCCCCCACCCCGGCTTTGACACTGGCGGCTTATGGCTATATGGCAGAACTGGGGCGCGAGGCTTTATTGCGGCTGGCCTTTGAGCACGAAATCTTTTGCGAATTGGTGGTTCCCAACCAACTGGCCCCCCTGGCCTCGCAGGGAAGACTCGAGGAGGCGCTGGCTGATTCACTCGGGCGCACCGGGCGGCTGTTGACGATTGAGGAGGGAACTTTCTCGCTAGGCTGGGGGGCAGAGATTGCGGCGCGGGCCGCGCACCAATTGGGCGGGCAGTTGAGGGCAACGAACCGGGTGGCAGCGGCTGAAGAACCCATCCCAGCATCAATAGCGTTGGAAGCAAAGGCCCTTCCGGACGTGGATGACATTCTCGCTGCCGCGCGGGCGATGGTATAGTGGAATTATGAGTGCCAAACAGAGTGCCGTGGCCGTGCTGGTGCCCCTGTTGAACCCCAACGAGAGCGAAGCGCGACTCGTGGATTTGCAGGTGAAGACGGGGCATGCGGTAGAAGCGGGGGCGCGGCTGGGCACGCTGGAGACCACCAAATCCACGTTTGACCTGGAGGCCAAGCAGGCCGGCTTTGTGGCCGGATTGACGGCCAAAGCAGGGGACGTGCTGCGGGCCGGGGAGATTTTTTGCTATCTGGCGGCAGATAAGTCCTGGAAAGCGCCCAAGACCAGCAAGAAGGAAAAGGAAGCCAGCGGCGTGCCGGAAGGCTTGCGGATCACTCAGCCTGCGCTGGCATTGGCGCAGCAGGAAAAGTTGGATCTGAACAGCCTGCCGATTGGGCCAATCGTGACCGAAGACAGCGTGCGGGCAGCCCTGGGCAAAGGGGCGCAAGGCGAGATACTTATTCCCGAGACTGCGGCAGCGAAGAATAGCATCATCGTGTATGGGGGCGGCGGGCACGGCAAAGCGGTGATCGAACTCATCCAGGCGGTTGGTGGTTTCACGGTGATCGGCGTAGTTGACGACGGGCTGAAGCCAGGCAGTTTTGTTCTAGGGGTACCGGTGCTCGGGGACGGGGGGCGGGCGCTGCCGGCGCTCAAGGAAGCCGGCTGCAAGCTGGCGATTAACGCGGTAGGCGGCATCGGAGCGGTGAGCAGCCGCATCCAGGTGTTTGAGGCGCTGGAGAGAGCGAGGTTCCAATCGCCGGCGCTGGTGCACCCCAGCGCGATCATTGAACCAAGCGCACGGCTCTCGCCGGGCGTGCAGGTGTTCCCGCTGGCATACGTGGGTTCGGAGGCGCAGGTGGGGCGCGGAGTGATTATCAACACGGGTGCCATCGTTTCACATGACTGCGTGCTGGCGGAATACGTCAATCTCTCGCCGGGCGCCATTCTGGCCGGAGGCGTGCAAGTGGCGGAAGACACGCTGGTGGGTATGGGGGTGACGGTTAATCTGAATGTCTCGATTGGAGCGCGGGCGCGGATTGGCAATTCGGCGACGGTGAAGACGGATGTGCCAGCCGGGGGCATCGTGCGTGCCGGCAGCGTGTGGCCAGAGTAAGATGTTGAGATATGGCGGGTAGCAAGAAACGTACGCAAAGTTCCAGTTTTGGCGTCAGCGGACGCAGCAATCACGACGCCAGTGAATTTTACAATTCCTCTTTGTATGCCGATTTGCCCAGTGAACGGACGGTGGACTATTACGAGACGCCGCTCCCTGACGCAGCGCGCAACCAGATCTTCGGGCACAGCAACGAAACGATGGACGAACTGCCGGAGGCCAGCGTGCATTTGATGGTGACCTCCCCACCCTACAACGCGGGCAAGGATTACGACCAGGATTTGAAGCTGGACGATTATTTGGGAAGACTGCGGCAGGTGTGGGCCGAGGTGCGGCGGGTGCTGGTGCCGGGTGGGCGGGCCTGCATTAACGTGGCAAATCTGGGGCGCAAGCCTTACATCCCTCTACACAGCTTCATCATTCAGGACATGATCGGGTTGGGTTTTTTGATGCGCGGCGAAATCATTTGGGACAAGGCGGCAAGCGCCAGCGCTTCGACGGCCTGGGGCTCCTGGCAGAGCGCCAGCAACCCCACGTTGCGGGACGTGCACGAATACATCCTGGTGTTCAGCAAAGACAATTTTGGGCGGCCGGGTGAAGGCCGCACGAACAGCATCAGCAAGGAAGATTTCCTAGAAAATACCAAGAGCGTATGGGACATTACGGCAGTTTCGGCCAAGAAAATTGGCCACCCGGCGCCATTTCCACAGGAATTACCGCAGCGGCTGATTGAGCTTTACACCTTTGATGGCGACGTAGTGCTGGATCCCTTTATGGGCAGCGGGACGACAGCGCTAGCAGCGCGAGCCACAGGACGAGATTATGTGGGCTACGAAATTGAACCCGATTATGTAAAACTGGCCGAAGCGAGATTGAAGGATGCCAAAGCATGAATGTAACGGTATTTGGAGGCTCCACGCCGCGTCCGGGGGAAACGGCCTATGAGCAGGCGCAGCACCTGGGGACCTTGCTGGCAAAGGCCGGGCACACGATTTTGAGGGGTGGATATACAGGCACAATGGAAGCGGTGTCGCGCGGGGCGGCAGAAGCCGGCGGGCATGTGGTGGGCATCACCTGCGAAGAGATCGAGGCCTGGCGGCCGGGCGGCGCCAACCAATGGGTGCTGGAGGAGCGTAGTTACAAAACGCTGCGGGCCAGGCTGTATGCGCTGGTGGATGGCTGCGACGCGGCCCTCGCGCTGCCGGGCGGGATTGGCACGCTGGCGGAGATCGGCGTGATGTGGAGTCAATTACAAACCAGCGGAGAGGCCCCGCGGCCTTTGATTCTGATCGGTCCGGGTTGGCAAAAAGCATTAACCGCGCTCATAGAGGACCACGCCAGCTATATCCGTGAACAGGATCGAGCGCTACTAGGTTTCGCGCCGGATACGGACACGGCCGTTCAAATGTTGGGTACGGCTTCCCAAGCCTAA
This sequence comes from Chloroflexota bacterium, assembly GCA_009391835.1. Classification (GTDB taxonomy): domain Bacteria; phylum Chloroflexota; class Anaerolineae; order Anaerolineales; family UBA11579; genus QWJF01. The sequence goes on from QWJF01000009.1 coordinate 49,854, forward strand.
CAAATGCCCACCGTCCAAATTACTCAATTAAGGGCGCAATGCCGGAATCTCGTCGATTCATTCGGCGACGCGGATAAGCTCACCCGCCAAGTGGATAAACTGCTGGAACTTTACGCCACGCGAGGCAAACGGCAGGGCAAGGTACACAGCACGGCCACTGTATTGAAACGCTACGACGTGCCGCAAGCCGTGCTGCGGCAATTACGGCTGGAGCTGCTGCCGCGTGTGCAGGCCGAGCCTAAGGCGGGGCTGGCGCTGGTGGATGCCTTTTGGGCAAGGCGCACCTGGGAGCACCGATTGCTGGCAATCCGGTTGCTGGGAACACTGCCAGAGGCAGCGTTTTTCCAGGTTGGGAAACGGCTAATTGGCTGGAGCCAAGAGAATCGGGAGGAGGCCCTACTACGCGAACTGGCCGACGCGGGCACGCAGACGTTTAGAGAATTGGATCCGGCTGCGCTGCTGAAGCTGGCGGGCAAATTATTCAAGAAGAAAGATATGCACCCAAAGGCAACCGGATTGTTGGCTCTCAAGGCACTGCTTGAAAGCAGCCGGGTTGCTAACTTCCCTGAACTGCTCAGTTTGCTCACACCGCTTTCGAAAAATCCACCCAAATCCTTAAGGCCCTATCTACTGGAGGTCTACGCTGCGCTGATTGCCCATTCGCCCGGTGAGGCGCTCTATTTTCTGCAGCAAAGGCTAGCGGAAAGCCCGGATGAGGGCACGCGCTGGGTGGCGCGGCAATCCCTCAAGTTTTTTCAGGCCGACCGGCGAAAAGTACTGCAGGAGGCGCTGGAGGGGTAAACAATTTGGTTCGGAGGGGGTTGATAATGTGATTCCTCCTATTTTTGGTATAATTCCCCGCTGACTCGACCGTCCGTCGGCTACGGCTACCGGACTGGAGACCTGCAAAATAAAGGAGACGCAGAGGTCATATGGATAAAACTGAAAAAACCAAAGTCATCGAGACACACCAGCGCGACAAGAGCGATACGGGTTCGCCCGAAGTGCAAGTTGCACTACTCACCGCGCGGATCACTGAGCTAACGGAACATTTACAAACCCACAAGCACGATGAATCCACCCGGCTGGGCCTGATCAAAATGGTGGGACAACGCCGGAGGCTGCTGGCTTATATGCAGCGCAAGAACTATGCGGGCTACGTGGAACTTTCGGACAAGCTGAACATTCGCCGCAAATAAGCATGAGGGCAGATGGACGTTTCATCTGCCCTCATGCTCCAGGCTTTATTTTTGGGGGCGAGCGCGAAGCACCGATTTGATGAAGGCTTTTGACGAGATTATTCAACAACCTGCTGGTTGGGCATTGGATATTGGAGACAACGCGATGCGTTGTCCGCAATCTCCAGTTCACAACTGGCGGGATGCAAACAAGGAGTAAGAATGCAACCCGAACAACATGAATACACGGCGGAGGTAGGCGGCAAAACGCTGACCTTCGCCACCGGCAAACTTGCCGAGCAGGCCGGTGGGGCGGTAACCATCCAACTGGGCGAGACACTGATCTTCTGCGCAGCCACGATGAGCAACGATCCCCGCACCGGAATCAACTTTTTCCCCCTCAGCGTAGATTATGAAGAGCGCATGTATGCGGGTGGACGCATTCCCGGCGGCTTTTTCCGTCGCGAGGGACGCCCCACCGAGAATGCGATTCTCACTGCACGGCTAACCGACCGGCCGCTGCGCCCGCTTTTCCCGAAAGACATGCGCAATGATGTGCAGGTGATCCTTTATTCGCTTTCCGCGGATGAGGAAAACATCATTGATGTATTGGCGATCAATGCTGCCTCGGCGGCGGTGATGATCTCTGATATCCCGTGGAACGGGCCGGTTGGCGCGGTACGCGTGGGCCGAGTAGACGGGGAATTTGTGATCAATCCGACTTATTCCCAACTCGACGAATCTGATCTGGATCTGCGAGTGGCCGGCACACGGGACGCGATCCTGATGGTGGAGTGCGGCGCTAATGAAGTGGAAGAAAGCGTGATGGTTCAGGCGCTGGAAGCTGCCCACAAGGGGATGCAGCCGATCATAGACGCGCAAGAAAAGATGGCCAAGGAAATCGGCAAGGCGAAGCGGGACTACCCGCCCTTTGCGATTGACGAAGATTTGAAAAAGAAAGTGCTCGATGCGGTTAGCAGCGAGATGGACGCCATCCTCGAAAAGGGGATGAGCAAGGCCGAGCACATGGATGCAATTATGGCGCTGCGCGAAAAGATCGTCCTCGAAATGGCGCCGGATGACGAAGAGCTGGCTGGCAACGTGAAAGAAGCCTACAGCGCAGCTGAAAAGGCTATGGTGCGCAAACGCATCATCGAGCAGAAAAAACGCCCGGATGGCCGCAAGCCTGATGAGGTGCGCCCGATTTGGTGCGAGGTAGATTACAGCCCGCGGGCCCACGGCTCCGGCATCTTCACCCGCGGCGAAACGCAGGTGTTGACGCTGGCCACGCTGGGCACGCCGCGTGACGCGCAAAAAATGGACAACCTAACCCCCGTCCAAGACAAGCGTTACATGCATCACTACAACTTCCCGCCCTTTTCGGTAGGCGAGACGCGCTTCCTGCGCGGTTCTTCCCGTCGGGAAATCGGGCACGGCGCTCTGGCTGAACGGGCCTTGGTGCCGGTGCTCCCCTCCGAGAAGGATTTCCCCTACACGCTGCGCCTGGTATCTGAGTGCATGTCGTCCAACGGATCAACCTCGATGGGGTCGGTGTGCGGGAGCACGCTGGCACTGATGGATACGGGCGTGCCGATCAAGGCGCCGGTTTCCGGCATTGCGATGGGTCTGATTACTGATGGTGAGCAATACGTGATCCTGAGCGACATTCAGGGCATGGAAGATCACCTCGGCGATATGGATTTCAAGGTGGCGGGCACGCCGAAAGGCATTACCGCCCTGCAGATGGATATCAAGATCAGCGGTCTGACCACCGACATGATGGCTGAAGCGCTGGAGCAGGCAAAAGCCGGCCGAGCGCACATCCTGGACAAAATGCTGGAAGTGATTTCAGTGCCGCGACCGGAATTGAAGCCGCACGTGCCGCGCATGATCACCGTGATCGTTCCGGTGGACAAGATCGGCGCAGTGATCGGCCCAGGCGGCAAAACCATCCGGGCAATCCAGGAAGAGACCGGAGCCAAGATCGATATCTCCGATGATGGCACCGTGTTTATTGCTACGGATAATGAGGAAAGCGCCCAGATGGCACGAGAGCGGGTGGAGGCATTGACCGAATCGCCAGAAATTGGGCGCATATACACCGGCAAGGTGGTGCGCACGACTGATTTCGGCGCTTTCGTTGAGATCATGCCCAACATCGACGGCATGGTGCACATCTCGCAACTGGATAGCGGTCACGTTGAAAGCGTGGAGGCTGTTGCGCAGGTGGGGGATGAGCTGACCGTAATGATCACGGACGTTGATCCGACCGGGAAAATCAGGCTTTCGCGCCAGGCGGTGCTGGAAGGCTGGAGCGCTGAAGAGGCCCGCGAGAAGGATAGTGGCGGACGCAAGGGCGGCGGGGGCGGCCGGGGGGGCAATCGGGGCGGTGATCGTGGCGGACGTGGTGGGGGACGAGGCGGCGACCGCGGTGGCCGGCGCTAAGCGCTCCACACACATAACTCTATGCAAGAGGGCGACCCGCTGGGCCGCCCTCTTTTTTGTACAAGGAGGCTTGGATGGAACTGAAAGACAAGATTGCGGTGGTGAGCCTGTGGGCACCAAAGGTGGGCGAGACGGCGCATTTCTACCGGGATGTGCTGGGGCTGCGGTTGGTAGCGCACGCGAGCGGGGGACGGCCGCACTTTCTGGTGGGAAATACGCTGCTGGTGATCCTGGAGGGCGAACCGCAGCGGGCACTCAACAGCCAGCCGGATCGCTTTCCGCTACTGGCGCTGGAGACGGAAGGGCTAGACGAGGTGGTGATTGAGTTGGAGGCGCAGGGGGTTACGTTGCCGTGGGGTGTGGAGGAGGATGTGGATTCGCGCTGGGTGATGTTCGAGGACCTAGCAGGCAATCTAATCGAGATCGCCGAATTCCGCTAAATCCACTCTGGTTCGGAGACAGTGCGCGCGCCGCCAGCATCGCCAGTGTTCAGGGTGCCAACCGGCTCAATCATCAGGATGGTGCATTCGGTATCGGCGAAGGGCTCGTGCTCCATGCTTGCAGGCACGACGCAAAGCTGGCCAGGAGCAAGATCGATACTGTGGTCACGAAAATCAATGCGCAAATGACCAGCCACGACAAAAAAAAGTTCGTCGGTTTCGGGATGGCTGTGCCAAACGAAATCGCCCTCGATCTTAGCCATTTTGAGAAGGTAATCATTGAGCTGGCCAACGATTCGTGGCGACCAGTACTCGGTGATTTTTTCACGCTTGGCTTGCAAATCAATCACGTCGACCATTGATACCTCCTGCGCGGCTTAGGGCTGGCCGCTGATGCGCGCCACCCCATATAGGCGGGCGGCGCACCGGTTGATGTAGTAATTGGCATTCAGTTTGAAATCAACAATACCGTTCACGGGCTGGCCATCAATGGCGGGGACTTCCACCACATCAGCAAATTGCTCTTCCGCAGCCGCCAATTGGGCATCACGTGCGTCCCAACTGGCGGCACGCGACTGATAGATGGGAAACAGATCGGTGTTGATGATGAGGGCGCGGCCAATATAGAGGCCGACGAACAAGGCGGCGAGGACAAAGGCAATAGGACGGAGCCGGGCAAAGCGAGGCAAGGCTGAGGTCCAGCGGCCGGCTAACCAGGCGATTAGCGCCAGACCCAGCAGCATGATCGTGCGAGCGATGATTCGGGTGCGGGGATGGGGCGGCACTTTTTCGACGTAGGAGCTGGGGGCGTAGACGGCGGCGACAAGCAGAAAAACGAGCAGAAAAATGGCGAGGGTGGTGAGGAGGGTTCGCCGCAGAGTCCAGGGGGTTTCTTCGGCCACGGAAAAAGCGGAGAGGGCACCGAGCAGAGCGGCTGTGATGGCGACGGCCAGGTGCGGGAGCGGCAAATCGAGCAAAGAGAGACGAATGAAATCCCAGGTATAGCGCAGGTTGAGCCGGATGAATTCGAGAGGCGCAGCGGGCGGGCCGTAGCGCAGGGCGCGGGTGGCAGCAGAAGGCGAGAAGACCAGCAAGGCGGTGCCGAGCAGAGCGAAGGCCAGGGCGAAGACAGCGACGGGCAGCAGGCGGCGGGCGCGGGCATCGCGCGTTCGAGCCCAGAAGCAAAGCACCACCAAGAACAGCAGCGTTGTGACCATTAGGACGTTGCCGGCTTCGGAGAAGCCGGCGCCAAAGAAAGCAATCAAGCCAATCAGCGGGCGAGACCAGGGCGGGTTGGCCGCGCGGCGACCGTGGTCGGCGAGGAGGACCAGCAGCCAGATACAACTGAGCAGGGCGCAAGTATAGGTGAGCAGGCCGGTGCGCCAGTAGAAGGTCTGGTAGCGGTGCGGAGCCAGGTAAATGGAGAAGTAGCTGACCAGAACGGCGAGGGTGAGGCGGGCGGGGGCCGAAAGGCGCAGGTCAGCGAAATGGGCCAGGTGACCGAGGAGGCGATAGAGGCCGCCGGTGAGCAGCGCGATCACGATAAGGGTCATCGCTTGCAGCCCGGGGATGCCGATGGGTAGCATGAGGCCGGCGAATAGGTTGGCAGAATAGCGGCTGGGGGTGTAGGTGATATTGTCGACGTAACCTGAGAGATTTTCGACGAGGCCGAGTTCGGTGAAATCGGCGTTGATGCACCAATCATCGCCCCAATAGCGATTGAAGATGCCGAGGTAGGAAAACCAGAGCAAGCCGGCGAGCAGGAGAACGAGCAGCGTCCAGAGGATTGTTTTTTCCAGGCGGGCCTGGTTCACGAGGGCTCCTGGGTCGGCAGGTAAGGCATATCGGGGCCCTCTACGCCCAGATAGCCTGCGAGCGCACTGCGCAAGGCGGTGTTGTCGTCCCAGGGAAACTCGGTTTCGCCAAAGCACATGGATTGCTCGTGGCCTTTGCCCAGCACAATGACCAGATCGCCGGGTTGGGCCTGCAAGAGTGCAAAGGAAATCGCGGCGCCGCGATCTGGGACGCGCCAAAAGCTCTCGCCTTCTTTCCCGCCCTTTGAACTGGCGCCTGCGGCCATCTCTTCAAGGATGCCCTCCAACGATTCAGTGCGGGGGTCTTCAGCTGTGAGGATGGTTAGATCGGCCAACTGAGCTGAGGATTCGGCCATCAGGCGGCGTTTTTCGCGATCCCGAAGACCTGCGGAGCCGAAGACGGCGATGACGCGCTTTTCTGTGAGTTGGCGTGCGGCGCGGAGGGCATTCTCCAGGGCGTAGGGCGTGTGGGCAAAATCTACGATGGCGGTGAAATCCTGGCCGAGATCAATGACCTGCATGCGGCCAGGCACGGCGTGCAGAGAGGCAATGCCTTGAATAGCGGACTGCGCGGGCAAGCCGAGGCCAAGCACTCCGGCAGCAAACGCGGCGAGGGCGTTGGAGACGTTGTA